>JAEDGE010000196.1 GCA_016297675.1 Oscillospiraceae bacterium | reverse complement strand
GAGGTCGAAGAAGACTTCCATTTCTGTTGTAATGACGACGCCGTTTTTTCTGGCTTCCTGTAATTTTTCATTATGATAGTACATACCGGGAGAACGGAATACCACATCAAAATCTGTCAGATGATCCAGATAGGCATCTCCCAGCTGGAAAGCCACACCAGCAGCCTGCAATTCGTCATAGATTGCACCAAGTTTTTCCGGTGTTTTTCGATCCAACAGCGTAATGGAAATACCTTTTTTCAGAAACAGCCGGATAATATCATTATTGGTAACACCCGTCCCGATAAATGCAACTTTTTTCTCTTTTAAATCCGCAAAAAAGCGTTCTATTTTTGTCATGAGAAACCTCCTATGGTAGTCATGGATACATAGGGAACGGCACGAGCAGAAAGATGCAAGCGTGCCGTTATCCAATCACTGTAAAAAATAATTTTTATGCTCCGAAGTCTTGCATGGTGAAAGAGGCACGTGGATTGCCGTCTTCATCGTTTTCAATCATGACTGCATGGTCAATTACAATCGGGGTATTTGGAGAAGACTGTGCACCATCGCTGCCCATAGAACGTGGAACTTCCAAGAAACGATCTACCACATCCATGCCCTCTGTGACTTTGCCGAATGCGGCATACTGTCCGTCCAGAAATGTGCAGTCGTCAGTATAGCAAATAAAGAACTGGCTGGAAGCACTGTCCATATTCTGAGAACGTGCCATGGAAACGACACCTCTGGTGTGAGAGAGTGTATTTTCCACACCGTTTTGTGAAAATTCGCCCTTGATAGTCTGTTCACTGCCGCCAGTACCGTTTCCATTGGGGTCGCCGCCCTGTGCCATAAAGTCTTCTACGACACGATGGAATGTCAAGCCATCATAGAAGCCTTCGGACACCAGATTCTCAAAGTTTTCACAGGTAATCGGTGCATCGTCCGGATAGAGGGTAATGACAAAGGTCAGACCATCGGAGCTGGAGATTTCGGTATCATTTTTTGCAGCAGCATCTGTTTTTTCTTCTGCACTGTCAGAAGCCGAAGATGTTTCATTTTTAGAGGTATCTTCTTTTTCGCTGCAAGCAGTAGCTGTGCCGAGCAGCATTAGAAGACTGAGTGCCAATGCAGTGCCGTGTATTTTATTTTTCATTCTCATTTTATGCATTCCTTATTTTATCATGATTTAAGGGTAATTTAAAGAGAACCCTCATAAAACCTCTATGGAAATGCTTTCTACAGCAGTCCGGTTCTATATTATATCACATTTCAAATAAGAATGCAAGCAGTTTCCAGTGAAAATTTCATGACAGGACCATCGTTTGATATGGATATATCAGTACATCAGCACAGCACGGAAATCAATTTTTAAATGATGGTGTAAATTCTACGCCACAGGCGACTGCGGTCACAGGCAGACAGCGTAGCGAATCTGCCGGACGGTTCAGACAAGTTTTCCCAAAGAAATCCGAAAATTGATTTCCGTGTCAGCACAGAGTTTGTGCTTGACAAATACCATTTCCTCTGTTAAAATGATAACACTTCTTCCCATATCCTGTTTTTAAGCAGGAACTGGAAAAAGGCAATTTTTATTGATACATTATCATTTGATTGGAAAGAAGAAACAGATATGAAAGCTATTGCATTTTGTAAAAAACACGCTGTTCTGCTGATTGCGGCGATTGCTGCAATCCTGTCCATGTTCTGGGTTCCGCCCAATGTAGAGTATCTGGATTATTTAGATGTTCCGGTTCTGATATTGTTATTTTGTCTGATGGCGGTTGTGGCTGGTCTTCGGAAGTTGGGAGTATTCCAGCAAATTGCAGGAATATGCTGCAAACATGTAAAAACAGCAAGAAAACTGGCATTTCTCATGCTGCATCTTTGTTTTTTTCTTTCTATGCTTGTAACAAATGATGTTGCATTGATTACTTTGGTACCGCTTACTTGCAGCATTTTCGAGCAAACAAATCAACAAAAAAGTCTGATGCGGATTGTTGTGATTGAGGCGGCAGCTGCGAACCTTGGCAGCATGGCAACACCGATCGGAAATCCACAGAATTTATACTTGTATCACTATTATCATTTTTCTACTGGAACATTCTTTCAAACCATTTTACCGATGGTTCTGGTTAGCTATATTTTACTGTTGTTTTCTCTACTTCTGGTGCCAAATTTGCCGCTGCAAACGGCATCGCTACCAGATACGTCCGCCTTTTCTTTTCTTTCCACACAGAAAAAGCCGCTGATACTATATTTACTATTAGCTGTATTTTGTTTAGCAACAGTTGGCGGATGGGTGACACACAGCGTTTGTTTGTGCGTGGTGTTGCTTGGGGTACTGCTGACGGATCGAAAATTATTGTTATGTGTAGACTGGGAATTGCTTCTGACGTTTGTTTGCTTTTTTCTGTTTTCTGGAAATTTACAGCATATAGAAACGATACGTCATGCGATGACTTATTTTTTGTCTGGAAATGTCTGTTTGACTTCTGCGATTGTAAGTCAAGTAATCAGCAATGTTCCAGCGGCGGTTTTGTTGTCTGGTTTTACAGAACAGGGAAGAGCGCTTCTGCTGGGGGTAAATATTGGTGGACTTGGTACGCCAATTGCCTCACTGGCGAGCTTGATTGCTTATCAGTATTACGCAAAATCAAAGTTGGCAAGGAATGGACAGTATATGCTCTTTTTTCTTGGTTATCAGTTTATC
Organism: Oscillospiraceae bacterium; assembly: GCA_016297675.1. Lineage (GTDB taxonomy): Bacteria > Bacillota > Clostridia > Oscillospirales > Ruminococcaceae > Ruminococcus_C. The sequence continues at coordinate 289 of JAEDGE010000196.1, read as the reverse complement.
GGTTTATTTTTGCTGTTAGCTGTTCAAAATTTACTTTTTCACTGATTTCCGTTTAAAAAGATAAAAAAATCCCGCTTCTCTTCTAAAAGAAGCGGGAAAATCATATTATATGATATCATGTATGTAATATACTTTGATTATTCTGCATCCTCTGGGAGAAGCTTGATCTCCTGACCATTGTTGACGAGGATATTGTTGATACCCTGAATCATGTTCTGGTATCCATCAAGAACTTCCTGCAAGTATTTCTTGCCATTCTCTGTGATATTGTAATATACACGTGTTCTTC
>JAEDGE010000041.1 GCA_016297675.1 Oscillospiraceae bacterium | reverse complement strand
CCACACATACTGTATCATATCATCTGTAGTTGTATCCGGATTGTTTCCTACATTTGCTCCGTCCGATGTCAGAACATCATAATGCAGTCCTTGTACATGCATAGACACTTTTATGTCTAATTTATTATAGAAGTTGATTCGGATCTCATCGCCTGCATTGGCTCTGATCACAAGTGGTTGTACCTCTTTATAAGGCTGGGGAGGATTCATTGCAAAATGCTCCCTTGCTTTCTGCTGAATTCTTTTAGAATCCTTTTTCAGCACATAAAGCATGCCATTCGGATCATGATCACCGTATTTGTTATAAACGATGGGAAGAGAAATTGCTTCTATATCAAAAGTTCTGACAAACTTACAATTCGGATAGTCCGATAAATTTGTCATTCCTAAAAGCTCCTTTCAATTTAAAACTGAAACATAAATATCTCAATTTAACATAAAAAGATTTTCTATTTTTTGATTATCAAAAAGTACCTTTCGTAAAAATTGAAATATATAACATCTCAGTTTAATATATGAAGCTTTTTTTCGATGTGTCACTGCTGAGACTTCTTTTTTTCCTTAAAAAAGAAAAAAGCCCGAGATTTCGGACTTTTTCTTTGGGTCAATCTTTTTATATGACCAATATGGCAGGGGCACCAAGAATCGAACTCGGGACACGCGGTTTTGGAGACCGCTGCTCTACCTGCTGAGCTATACCCCTATTTTTATGTATACCCTCCAGTAGGGAGGGACGCAAGATTGGAATGGTACGCCTGATGCGATTCGAACGCACGACCTTCAGAGTCGGAGTCTGACACTCTATCCAGCTGAGCTACAGGCGCATATTTTACATTCATCTCACGAACCTATATTATTATATCACACCCCCTTGCATTTGTCAAGAAGATGTGCTATAATAATATCGGATATTTTGTAAACTTTTTTTAGAGGTGAGAGAACATGCAGGAACATATTTTTGTGTTACTGATGCAGACCGGTACATCCGTTGCGAAAGCATTACAGTTTTTTACCAGAAAGCCATATAATCATGCTTCTGTAGCATTGGACTTAACATTGGAGGAAATGTATAGCTTTTGTCGAAATCATATTCATTTCCCACTTCCAGCTGGTTTTAATCAAGAAATTGTTGGGCAGGGGACATTGGGACGTTTTTTAGTGATTCCTTGTGAAATTTATGCGATTCCTGTCACCAAGGAAAAAAAGCAGGAGTTTCGTCAGAATTTAGAGTATTTTAAAGTGCATCGCTCCATGTTTTCCTATAATGTGCTTGGTTTGGGGACAACCTTTCTACGAATTAAATGGTCACGGAAAAATAAAATGCATTGTTCACAATTTGTGGCAACCCTACTGGCACAGTCTGGTGTACAATTAAATAAACCGCTTTCTCTACATACTCCCGATGATCTGCGGTATATCTCGGATGCCCATTTGATTTATCGTGGTGAATTAAATCGGTTTTACCAAACTTATGCGAAATCCATTCAAAAATCTGAGGATACACTTCCAATCTTATCAAGGCCTGCCTGAAAGAAAATTGTCCCATAGAAAATAAAGAAAACAGGATAGATTATCTGTATAGACGGGAATCGGTAGATTCGATTCCCGTGACTGTGTTGGGAGCGTATAGGTGTTTTGTAGAAGGGCAACTTGCAGTACTTCTTCCGACTCTGTGATCGCAACACGTACCCCTGGTACGGCTTGCAAGGCGTTTTCTGATTGACAGGCCACCTGCAAATAGGCAAACAAAAAGAAATGAAAAAAAAGATACAAGGCACCATATTGTAAAAAATGGTGCAATTTTTTTGACTTCATATCGGATACACTCCTTTTTACTTCTATTTTTAGTGCAATTCCAGCAAGACCTCTGCGAGAGATTTTCCAATCAAATGACCGGCATTGACAGCTTGTTCTATCGTATTTCCGTGCGAACCGACTTCAATCAATAAGCTGCCGGTGGTCAGATCTTGATTATATTTTCGATAATCAAATAAAATTGGACGAGTAAGATTGGGATACTGACTTTCCATTTTTGACTGTAAACGACATGCAAATCGAAAATTCATAAGATAGTTTGGCATTCCCATTGTGCCGTCATCACAGCCGGAGATGATCATAACTTGTGCGGTTTCTTTTCCGTCTACTGTAATGATCGGTTGACTGACTGTAGTATCGGTACAGATGGCATCCCGATGGATGTCCAATACCACTTTAATACTGGGATACTCTTCCAAGATAGCTTTTACGGTTTCTGCACTGCGTTCATATGCACCATTATAAGAGGGATAGTCATGTACGGTATCGCTGTGGATCACGCAAATACCAGCGGCTTCTAATTCCTGTGTAATGGCATCGCCAACTGCAACGACATTCTTTGTATTGTCTGTGGTGCGATAGTTAAAAGTGGGATCATAATATTCTCTTACCGATGGTTCATAGGTTTCTGTTGTATGGGTATGCATAATCAGTACTTGTGGTTTGTCATTAACCGCAATCCGAAAGGCGGGTGGCATCTGGCTTTCCTGTATGAGTTCTTCGTTGGAAAGACTGCTTAAATTTTTTACCATGCCGCCATCTGGTAAGGTAAAAAAGGCAGTTCCTTCATAATTTTCATAGGTGGTACGAATGACACTATAAGCTTCATCCACATTCCATTCTGTTGGATAAGGGGCGGGGCCGCCAGCATTCTCACTGGAAAGATCGGCTTCTGGAGACATTTCTGCAATCTGTGCTTCCGCAGCTTCTGTAGCCATGTCTGCTGCTTTTGTTTGAAGTGGATTCCAGACAGGTTGTTGAAGCTGCACATAGCCTTCACTGCGTACATTTGATATGGTTTCTGTTTCTACAGATTTTTTTTCGGGGTCAGCAGAGGCTGTGAACGCTGGCAGACTACAAACAATGCAAAGCAAACAAATGAGTATCCCGATATTTCTTTTTTTTCTTCTGTGTCCACGTCTTCTTCTCATGCCATCACCTCATGATGATATCCATTTTGCATTAGTTTATGCAAGCAAAATCAAAAATATGTCAGGCGGCAATTTGTAATGGATTTCTGTATTTTCCTGCATGATTCTTTCTATGGCTGCATAAAAATAAAAGGGAAAATTTGCAGGAGGGGATTGCGATGAAACGGTATCAGAAAGGTTTGTGGTTTGCAGGGCTGGATATTCTTTTAATTTTGCTGGCACTTTTCATGACACATGGCTGCCGCCAACAAGTAGATGCAGAAACAACCATCTCTCTGCCAATTTTGATGTATCACAGTGTGACAGAGGGAGCAGAGTCGGATTATCAGATTCAGCCGGAAACATTTGCTTCTGATTTGCAGTATTTAAAGGAAAATGGTTATACAACAGTTTCTGCTGCACAGTTAATTGATTACACCAATGGGATTGGGGAGCTTCCAGAACATCCTGTTATGCTGACATTTGATGATGGCTTTTATAATAATTACAGCCTCGTGCTGCCGTTGTTGGAACAGTATGATATGTGTGCAGTAGTTTCAGTTGTTGGCGAGTTTACAGATGAACTTGCACCAGAATCACCGCATGTGGATGCATATTCCTATTTGACCTGGTCGGATTTACAGGCGTTGTTAGATTCTGGACGAGTGGAACTTGGGAGCCATACTTATGCATTGCACAGTAATACAGAGCGTTGTGGATGTGCCATAACAGATGGCGAATCAGAGGAAATTTATCATATGATGCTATTGGAAGATTTGGGAATGCTGCAAACTCGTTTTCAAGAGGAACTGCAAATGCAGCCGGTTTTGTTTGCCTATCCATATGGATTTCTTTGTCCGGAAAGCTGTAGTGTTTTACAGGAATTAGGCATTTTAATCACACTGAATTGTCGAGAGGCAACCAATCAAATTACACGAGATCCAGATTGTCTGTACGGCTTGAATCGATATAATCGCTATGGAAATTGTGACACTGCCACATGGATGCAGCGGATTGAGGAGGATGATAGATTGTAAATAATGTGAGTTCGATGACGATTCAGGAAAGGTTTCCCAAGAAATAGGACAATGCATTTTTATCGAACTCACGTTAAATAGGATGACAATGTAATTTTACTACAAAATAAAAACAGTTGCTTGCAGTTAAGATGTGCAAACAACTGTTTTGTTTTATCGTTTATTCTTCTGTGGTACTTTCCGTAGTATTTTCTGTGGTATCTTGACTGCTGACCTCAGAAGCACTATGTTGTGTTGTAATGATGAAACCATCTGTGTTATTTCCAGAAATGCTGTAGCTATTTTTCTTTGGAATCTTCACTTCTGTCGATCCATTGGTGCTGGCAGCATAATAGTAAATTTCATAGATCATATCTCCACTCGTATAAGTAAGAGGATTGTCTACTGTATAGGATTTTACATAATCCAGATACTCTTCTAAACAATAGTTGTTTTCATACATAATCATGGAGTGTGGTAAACCAACATAGCGGAAATGATGCGGCATATAATCTACACCAGTGATGCTGGTTTTATCATCCGGATAACGAAGAATAAAACCATAATACCAGCAGTTTGCAACCATCCATTCATTTCGTTTTGTCAAATATGGCACAACTTCACCGGTGGAAGTAATTAGACCGATATCAAATGAATATCCACTGCTTCGTTCAGAGAGCACGTTGGTATACAGACTGTCATAATCTGTATTCGTTATACTGGTGCTGTGAATTTGCAGATTGACAGCACCCTGTGATGCCTGATATGCATCAAACAATTCTACCATAGGATTTCTCATTTCCGGCTGGAAAGTAAGCGTTTCTGTTCGGAATTTTAGGCAGGTATCATAAAGTGTAGAGAAATCGGTGAAATCTGTTTTCCCAGAATATGGGCAAGTGTTGCTGACCATCACCAAAGCACCATTATGCAAGTCAGAATCAGAAAGGGTAATGGTATCATAATTAGGATCAACCGGTTGCGTGGTGGAAGTTGGTTCTTCATCTTTATTTTTGTTGTTGTTTTTCTTTGTAGCTTCTGTTGGTTTGTCAGTTGCTTCTGGAATGCCGTTTGAATTGGTTTCAGTTGAAAAAGATCCATCACTGACAACGTAAGTAACATTGGCACGAGTAATCATGCGAATGGCAGAATCAACAACCAGAATGATGCAAATTAAAAAAGCAAGGGCCACAATAATATAGACAAACTGCAACTGCTTTTTTGGCTTTCGTTTCACATCCCCATCTCCTTTTAATCATAAAATTCCGTTGACGTATCTTCTTCTGGATCGGTGATTTCCTCTCCAAATTCTGAATCACTGTCTTCAGTATCTTCATTTTTATTTTCTCCGTCCTCTGCTTCGCTTTCATTGGTCGTAGCTTGTGTAGGCGGATAGGTTGTTTTTTCTAAATGTGTCGGCATTTCATAGCCGCCGTTCACCAGACCATACATTGCAAAGCTGTCGAAGATGGGATTCATTTCTGTGGGAGCATATGCGGTAACTACCACATACTCATTGCCATCTACAGCAGTTGCATAGCTTGCAAGACATTGCATTGCCTGATCCGTAAAACCAGTTTTTCCACCAATGATGGTCATGTTTTTTACTTCGTTTCCATACATTCGCTTATACATGGTGCTCAGCAGAATCATTCCATTTGGGTGTTGCTGTGTTGGTGTGGTGCGGTACTCCACACTGCCAAGAATTTGACGGCAGGTTGGATTTTCCATGACTGTTTTCATAAGGATTGCAATATCCAGTGCAGTGGAATAATGATCTTCATCATGCAGACCTGTTGCATTCACAAAGTGTGTGTGATTCATACCAAGAGCTTTTGCTTTTTGGTTCATCAAAGCCACGAAAGTTTCTTCATTACCAGAAACATAATCTACAATTGCCATTGTTGCATCTGCACCAGAAGGAAGTGCCATACCATATAATAGGTCTGTAATGGAAACGGTTTCTCCAGATTCAAATCCTGCTCTGGCGGCCTCCTGTTCAATTAATGGAGAAATCAATTCATAGGTAATCGTGTAGGTGTCATTGAAGTCCTTGATATTTTCCACTGCGACCAAAAGCGACATCAGCTTTGTCATGGAAGCAGGATACATTTTCTGTTCACAGTTACGGTCTGCCAAAATCTGATTGTTGGTAACATCCAGCAGAATCGCATATTTACTGTAAATGTTGTCTCCAGTCAGTTTTTGATCTGTTTCTGCATATTCGGGATAATTGTCAATGAGCATAGAACCGTCCTCAGATTCACTATAGGAAATATCGGTAATTGGTTGGGCAATCATATTTCCATTGTTTGCGGATGCAGAGGTACTGCTTTGTACCGTATTATCTCGAAGTACTTCTGAAAGGATGACTGTAATGAGAACAATGAGAAACACAGCACCTGTTATGATACTGAGCAGGGGAATCCAGTTAATTTTCCCCGTATACTTATTGCGAATGATCATGGTTACACCTCTAAATTTGATGGAATCTGGTTTTCATTTTTGCGGCTGCTGTTTTGGCAGGTGATGTGCAAAAATCGTTAGTATAATACACCATGTTAATTATAATACAGAAAAACGCATTTGTCAATAGCGTGCAGCCTGCCGTTTTACGGAAAAATAAGAATTGTACAAAAGAAGAAGCGGCAGAGTTCAAGCTGCCGCTTCTCGTTCCTGATGCATTAGTCTGTCAGACCAATTGCTTTTTTCAAACGATTGTACATTTCCAAAATGCCCTGTCTGGTGGTAAACAGGGAACGGTCTACCAGTAAACTGGAATATTCGCCGTTTCGCAGAGCATAGTAGGTTTCATCATCTTTTTTCAGCAATGTGATAACTTCCTTGCTGCCATCTGTCAAGGTATATGTAATGGAAACATCTGGTTCACTATTTGGTGTTGTTTCTGTTGGATAGTATGTATCTGCGGTCATGTTTGAGATGCTTTCATAGAAGTTTTTCAATGCAGAAACAGCATCTGCACCAAGTGCATCTACATCAATCCCATTGACAGTATACTGATCATTTTCTGTATCCATTTCTATCGAAAGGGTTTTGCCTTCCATTTGTACATCTACAGCAGAAACTGCACTCATATCAACATCATAAACACTGCTACTTAAAAAGTCGGAGGTAGTGGACTGCAAAAGACCGATATAATTGGCTGCACAGTAGAAAATTTGCCCTGTTTCTTTTTGCAGACATTCTACAAAGTCAGCGGATTCAGCATTATATTCCTTTGCATAAATAGTGGTTTCTGTACCATCGTCCTGCGAGAAATAAAGAATATATGCTGGATCATCAAATCCATATTCTGCATATTGTGCTTCGGTGACATTTTCGTCTCCAAACTTATCAATGATGAGTTGCATGATGTCCGTTTGCAATTTATCAATATTGACTTGATCTACAAAATCAGATTGTATAGGTTCCAGTATTTCCCAAGTCCCATCTTCCTTTTTCTGTAAATCATAGAGCATTTCTCCATCATATGTCAAGGTCATGTGATTAATAGGGGAAGATTGATTGGACTGTACATAGATATTTTTCAGAGAATTACGGTTCGGGCGGAGATAGTCTCCATAGTCTGATTTTACCAGAAAGACATCATCTGATGTATCTGTCATAACATAATAGTATTCCTTTGTTGCTGTCAATTTGCCAGTGTACAGGGTGCGAGAATCCTCTTCAGTTGAAAGTGTTACAATATATGGATCGTCCAGTTCATACTGTTTTTTGATTTCTTCCGTAGCTGGACCAATATTTTCAGAAGCTGTCAGATTGCAGAGAGATCCAGCTACAGAATTCAGAAAATAGATGTTGATTTTGAAGTCCATTTCCTGCTCTAACTCCCATATGCCAGTTTCATTTAATACTGCGGAATATGTGCCATCCGGTGTTTGCAGTTCAATTTTATTGATATCATTGGAGTTGAACTGTACTAATTGCAGGGCAGCCGCTTCTTCTGCTGCTTCTTGCTGCTTTTTCTCATTATGATTCCGGATAAAGAAGTAGGTACCCATTGTAATACCAACCAGCAACACCAATGAGAGAATAATAATGATCTGTCTTTTCATTGACGTTCCCTCCGTTTTATTAGCTATTTCGCCGTTTGATCCAAACAGCGACACCAATTATAATAATCACAATTGGCAATACGGCAAACAGTATCATAATGCTGCTGACAGTACTAGCATTTGTCAATGCAATTTCATCATAAACAGTGGATTTGCTGTCGATTCCCATATCAATATCGGTATCATACATCCAGCTGATGCTGCTTAAGTACAGATAAACCGCAACCAGATAGCGGCTGTCTTCCAGATGGGTATCATCTAAGAAGTCTGCATTTCCGAAAACAGCCAGCTTTGCGGAATTACGAGCATTATTCTGTGAATATCCAGCCAACATTAATTCGCTGTCTGTGATTTTTTTCGTCTCATATTCACCGCCATAAGGTTCACCAACTGCAGTCGTATTCGTATTCAGCAGAGAAGCTGTAATCATTCTGCCATAATCGCTGTTGATGGTGTCAAAATAGAAGCTTCTGGATTCTGACATATACGGAATCAACCCTTCATTCATCAGCGAAGAAGTCAGGTCGGCAGCTTCACTATCATCGTCTAATTCTACCAGATTACATTGAATGGTGCTGTCATCACCGGAAACATGCATAGAAGCATCTGTTTCTACCACACGGTCATAGTCCATAATGACACAGAAATCTTCCATAATCAGATCCAGATTTGTATAATTGAATTTTCCGGCATTGGGTGACATGAGCAGTGAGAGATTACCGCCCTTATCCAGATAGGCATCCAGTTTTTCTTTGTCTTCATCTGAAATATCAGAGGTTGGTGCAGCAACAATAATCATTGCTGTATCTTCTGGTACTGCTTCCACCTCAGAGAGCAGCAGAGAATCCGCCTGATAGTTGTAGTTTGCGAGGTTCTTTTTGAACTGTGTATAATTATCGTTCATAGACTTTTCACCATGCCCTGTCAAAAAATAGACAGTTGGTGTAAAGCCATCCACGACAGATTTAATCGCACCTGTGATAATATTTTCCCCGTTAAATGTCTGGGAAATGACGGTACCATCTTCATTTTTGCTTGTATTGTACATGGTATTACCCGGAATTCTTTTTTTGACATCGCCGCAAATAAACACCATATCTCCGATGCTGAGCGTCAAAGCATTGTCCGGGTTGATTTTCTGCATGGTTTCCTCATCTGTATTTGGATCGATGTCGATGAGATTGATACAATCATGGGAGTCATATTCTTTCAAAGCACGATACAATGAGAGGGAATCTGTGCTATCTTTAATGTCGTCCATTTTGGCAAGCAGATAAAAGTCTACTTTTGTGCCGTTCTGGTCGAGTTCTTCCAGATAGGAGGTTGTGGTTTCACCAAGACTATATTGTTTGTTTGGAGAAATGTCCCATCCGAGATCCAGCTGGGATACGATCATATTGAGGATAACAGCGATTACAACGACCAGAATTGCCATAATCCAAGCCAGACTGGAAAATTTTTTATTTTTAAAATTGTGAAACTTTTTTTCTTCCATGGTTGATTACCTCCGGCTCCAACGTCTTTTTTCTACGGAAATGATAGTGAGAATCAAGAATACAGCAATTTCTGTTAAGTAAGCAAACAGATCAGAAATCTGCATGTATCCATTGGAGAATGTGATAAACTTCTGCTGGTTGGAGAGCCAGTGCAGCAGATCCGATAAAACTGGAATGTTGGAAAAGAAGGTGTAATTTGCGATATTGTCCACCAACAGCAGAAGAATCATGGCTGCTTCGCTCATCACAATAGACAAAATAATGGATTCTGTGAAAGAAGAAATCAAAATACCCAGTGCAATGCAGACTAAGCCGAATAGATAAAAACCAATATAAGTACAAATTAAGTTGGCAAGAATGACATGTCCGTTTAAAGCGGTAATCATCGGGTAATATAAGGATACTACCAGCATGATGAAGAAGACTGTTGCAGTTGCCAGAAACTTTGCCATTACAATTTTTGTAACGCTGATGGGACTGGAGAGCAGCAGGACTTCTGTACCGTTTTTCCGTTCTTCTGCGAAACTTCGCATTGTGAGAACCGGAAAAAGAATGGCAAGATAAAACAAGTTTACATAGAACAGAGAGGTAAAAGAAAATTCATACAGATCTGTCGCATTAGAAATATCCATGATCATCGTCAGGGAAAAAGTCAGCGTAAAAAACGCCAATACGGCATACGCTGCCGGAGAAAGGAAGTAACTTTGCAATTCCTTTTTATATAGTGAAAACATATGGGGTAATCCTCCTTATCAATCCGTATTCGTTGCATCATCTTCCGCATCTGCGTCTGTTTGCGGTTCTGATGATGCTTCTTCTGCTGCCAGCTCTTCCAGGAGTTCCTGCAGGGAAGAACGCTGCGATTCGCCAGACTGGTTGACCAACTTGACAAATACCTGTTCCAGGTTCTTTTTTTGCTCCTGTACTTCCAGTACGTCGAACTTCTTTACCAGAAGGGCAGCCAGCAGTGGATTGCGGATGTCGCTGCCAGTCAGTTCTACATCATAAGTATAGATACCTGTTTTGAAACGGGAAATATTAGAGACGTTTACGACACCGTCTACCTGCCGCATGGCAGCTGCCACATCCTGTGAAGTGCCTCTTACCTTTAAATGTAAGATTGGATTTGTATCAGCCCGCTGTTCCAAGTTGTCAATGGTATCGACAGCACGGATTTCTCCTTTGCTGATAATTACGACACGGTCGCAGACAGCACTGATTTCGCTCAGGATATGGGAACTAAGAATGACAGTATGGTCTTGTTTCAGCTCCAGAATTAAATTGCGGACTTCCATCAGCTGCTCGGGATCAAGACCGACTGTCGGTTCGTCCAGAATCAGAATATCTGGGTCACCCAGCAGTGCCTGTGCAAATCCGACACGCTGTCGGTAACCTTTTGAGAGATTTCGGATCAAGCGGTTTGCCACATCGGTAATCCGAAGCCGGTCCATTGCTTTTGCCGCCTGTGCTTTGCGTTTGACGGATGGAACGCCCTTTAAACCGGCAACAAACGTCAGATATTCTTTTACCTTCATGTCTGGATAAACTGGCGGAATTTCCGGCAGAAATCCGATACAGCGTTTTGCTCGAATCGGGTCTTTGGCGATGTCAAAGCCGTTGATGGTGACAGTACCAGAACTGGAGGGAATCACGCCGCAGATCATATTCAGAGTGGTGGACTTACCGGCACCATTCGGACCGAGAAAGCCAAGAATTTCGTGGTCTTCTATGGTAAAGCTGATATTTTTTACAGCAGCTTTTTGTCCATAGTATTTGGTCAGGTTTTTAATTTCAACCATAAAAATCTCCTTTCTGCTTTTTCATAAATACAACGAAAAGCATGCTTTTTTATTATCGCAAAAAAATTTTAATATGTCATGGACACATCGTAACCATTATATTAAAAACAGGAAAAACAGATAAATTCCCTGAAAAAGTTGCTGTGAAAATCGTGCGGATTTTGGAAGATTCGGATTTATGTTATCCTATCATACTTATATGAGTATTTTGTGAAAGGAAAACGGAAACGGTGAAAAAATGGCGAAGTCTAATAAAATTGCAAAAACAGGCACAAAATGTGGACAGGTTGCACAAAGAGAGGAAATTGATTCTGTGTAAAATGCCGAAAAAAATGATTCTTTTGGAAGAAGGGTTGACATTTGCAGGGGCTTGCGGTATAATTTGAATATAAAAGTGGACGCATTGTGTGTTGATTTTGTGAAAAGATATGAATGCACAGCAGTACTGTCGGCGTGCAGTTCTTTCTGCTTGGCAGAGCGGACACACTGGTAACCGTACCTACGAAAGGATGCGTGTTCTGGAAACACACACTGCGGCTACATAGACCATTTTTACTCTATTATTCTATTTCTTGAAAGGGGAAATTTTTCCATGCAGTTTAAGAAGAACAAAACTGTTCTGGCAGCAATTCTGGCTGCTGCAATGACATGCAGTGCAATTGTTCCGACCGCTGCTTCTGCAGCTGGTACCAGAACAAAGGCAGAAGCATATGGCGATACCACCTATGCAGCACGGTTCATGTCTTTGTACGATGACGTTATTACAAACGGTGTGCAGAACGGCTATATGTCCAGCACTTCTACCGTTAGTGGCGGTCTGGGTGTTCCGTATCACTCTGTTGAAACACTCTGTATCGAAGCTCCGGACTACGGTCATGAAACCACATCTGAAGCAATGTCCTACTTGGTATGGCTTGGTGCAATGCGTGATAACCTTGTTAACAAGGCAAAGAACGGCGAAGTTACTTTGAAGGGCACTAAGGATGCCTCTACAGAATCTATTGGCGATTTGGCTAAGGCATGGCTGACAATGGAAGCTGCGATGATTCCGGATACGCAGCAGAACTTCATGTCTAAGGGTAGTTCTTTGAGTGCAACCTATTCTGATGAATGGGAACAGATTGAACTGTATCCGACAGATATGGCACAGGGTAATACTGCAACCAACCCAATTCACCAGAATTTCTGCAGTGTATATGGCTCTGACAAGGGTCTGTATTTGATGCACTGGTTGGCAGACGTAGATGACTGGTATGGTTTTGGTGCTGCAAACGGCAGCCAGGGCAAGCAGTCCAATGTTGGTGGTTCTTTTGTTCTGATCAACACCTTCCAGCGTGGTGAACAGGAATCCTGTTGGGAAACCATTCCGCATGCTTGCGTAGACCTGCACAACAAGGGATATGGTATCAATGGCAGCGGTGGTATGAAGGGCTTCTTTAACACAGAAGCCAGCCCGGCAGAACAGTTCTCTTATACAAATGCACCGGACGCAGAAGACCGTGCAATCCAGGGTGTTTATGCTGCAAACAGATGGGGCGTTGGCGATCAGAACGTAACCTCTAAGTGGGGCGGCAGCCAGAAGATCAGTGCACTTGCTGGTAAGATGGGTGACGAACTGAGAAACAATATGTTTGATAAGTATTACAAGCAGATTGGTGCTGACAATCCTTGGGCAAATAGTGGTAGCGACAATGGTAAGCATTATCTGATGAACTGGTATACTGCTTGGGGTGGTGCATTGACATCTGGACAGGACTGGGCATGGCAGATCGGTGCATCTCATTGTCATGAATTCTATCAGAACCCGTTGGCTGCATATGCATTGCTGTATGATCAGGATTTGAATGCTGGTATGAAGTCAAGTGGTGCAACGCAGGATTATACAGAATCTCTCAAGAGACAAATTGAAATGTATTTGTGGTTGCTGTCCGATGACGGTATGATTGCCGGTGGCTGTACCAACTCTTGGAATGGTCGTTATGATGCAGCAGATGCAAAGGCAAAGGGCATGAATACCTTCTATAATATGTATTATCTGGAACATCCGGTTTATGCTGACCCAGGTTCTAACCACTGGATTGGTAACCAGGTATGGGCTGTTCAGCGTCTGGCAGAACTGTACTATGTTATTAAGACCGAAGGTGACAAGAGCAATGTCAACATCGGCGGTATGGATCTGACCACTGCACTGGAAACCATTCTGGACAAGTGGACAGGTTGGTTCCTGGATAATGTTGTTCTGGGTACAGCAAGCGGTACGATTGAATTTGACGATTACTATGAACCATATGATACAGAGAAATCTCATTTCTCTATTCCGGATTTGAACACTGTTACAGATGATGGAAAGAGCTTCTCCATTCCGTCAAGCTTGATCTGGGATGGTCAGCCGAACACATGGACAGGTTCTTATCAGGAAAATACTAATCTGAAGTCTACGATCGTTGGTTATGGCGATGGTGACCTCGGATGTGTATCTTCTCTGGCAAACTCCTTGATTCACTATGCAGCTGCAAGAGGTGTAAAGGCAACTGATTTGGCTGCTGGTGAAGCTTCTTATAAGTCTACAAGAGGTACTAAGACTACAGACATGACCGCTCGTGCACAGCAGTCTCTGTATCTGGCAAAGGAACTCCTCGACAGAGAGTGGGCTAAGTTCCGTGATGATATCGGTGTAGCTGTTGCTGACCACAACACCAACCTGCCGAGACTGTGGAACACCAAGCTGGTTCTGCCGGATGGTACGATGGCAAATGGTCAGGGTAAGGTTCTGTCTGCAAGCAGATATACTGGTAAGATGCCGAATGGTGACGAAGTCAAGAATGGTGTTGCATTCGTTGATATTCGTTCCAACTACAAGAGTGATCCGATGTATCAGGAAGCTCTGTCTTACTATGAGAAGGATGGTAATACAGATAACTATTACTTCACACTCCACAGATTCTGGCATGCAGGCGATATTATGATGGCTCTGGGCTACATGTCTGAACTGTATCCAGATCTGAAGCCGGCTTCTGAGGGTGATCTGGAGGTTACACCGTCTGATGTAACTGTGAAGGTTGGCGAGACAGAAACCTTGAAGCCGAACGTAGATGGTTGCACATTTGAATCTGCTGATTCCAGCATTGCAACCGTTTCTCCGGATGGCACTGTAACAGGTGTGGCTGAAGGTTCTACCACTATCACTGTTACTTCTCCGGATGGCAAGACTGCTACTGTAACCGTAACAGTAACTGCTGATGCAACTACCACTACAACCACTGCAACCACCACCACGACAAGTGGTACTGCTACTACGACAAGCGATGATGGCACTACAACAAAACCTGGTGACGATTTGATCGGTGACGTAAATGTGGATGGTAAGGTTGACCTGTTGGATGCAATCTGCATGAATAAGTATCTGGCTGGACAGATGGAGCTGGGTGAACAGGCAAT
>JAEDGE010000195.1 GCA_016297675.1 Oscillospiraceae bacterium | reverse complement strand
CAGAAAGGAACATTCCCATGATTGATATGAAACTTCTCCGGACAAATCCGGAACTGGTAAAAGAAAACATCCGTAAAAAATTTCAGGATGAAAAGCTGCCGTTAGTCGATGAAATTCTGGCAATGGACAAGCAGTTCCGAGAAACCAAAATGACCTGCGATGACCTGCGGAACCAGCGGAAGACCATCAGCAAGAAAATCGGTGCTCTGATGGGACAGGGCAAAAAAGATGAGGCAGAAGCTGTCAAGGCAGAAGTGGCTGCCATCGGCACCAAACTGGACGAACTGGAACAGCTTGAAACCACACTGGAAGCAGACATCAAGAAAAAAATGATGGTGATTCCCAATATCATTGATGACAGTGTGCCGATTGGAAAGGATGACAGCGAAAATGTCGAGATTGAAAAGTTCGGCGAGCCGTTTGTACCGGATTTCCCGATTCCCTACCATGTGGACATCATGGAAAATCTCAACGGCATTGACATTGATTCCGCCAGAAAAACCAGCGGCAACGGGTTCTATTATCTCTGCGGCGATATTGCACGCCTGCATTCCTGCATCCTGAACTATGCACGGGATTTCATGATTGACAAGGGCTTTACTTACTATATTCCGCCGTTTATGATTCGCAGCAGCGTGGTAACGGGTGTTATGAGCTTTGCCGAAATGGAAGGGATGATGTATAAAATCGAGGGCGAAGACCTCTATCTGATTGGTACAAGCGAACACTCCATGATTGGCAAATTCATTGATACGATTCTGCCGGAAGAAAGCCTGCCACAGACGTTGACCAGTTATTCTCCGTGCTTCCGGAAGGAAGTCGGTGCACACGGTCTGGAAGAGCGTGGCGTTTATCGCATTCACCAGTTTGAAAAGCAGGAAATGATTGTGGTCTGCAAGCCGGAAGAGAGTATGGACTGGTTCCACAAGCTGTACAGCTATACAGTAGAGCTGTTCCGCAGTATGGATATTCCGGTTCGGACACTGGAATGCTGCTCCGGCGACCTGGCAGACCTGAAGGTCAAGAGCATTGACGTAGAAGCATGGTCTCCAAGACAGAAAAAGTATTTTGAGGTTGGCAGCTGCTCTAATTTAGGCGATGCACAGGCAAGACGGCTGGGCATTCGGGTCAAGGCAGCAGATGGCAGCAAGTACTTTGCCCACACTCTGAATAATACGGTGGTCGCACCGCCGAGAATGCTGATTGCATTCTTGGAAAACAACCTGAATGCAGACGGCAGCATCCGGATTCCGGAACCGCTCCAGCGGTATATGTTCACTGACTGCATTCGTCCGAAGCAGAAGTAAACACAAATAATTTCACGAGTGCAGACAGCCGCTGTTTGTTTCACGTGAAACAAAAAAACAGAAAGCAGCATTGCCTGCTACTGCGGCACCATTTGCAATCGAGAAAAATCAAAAAGAAAAAGCGAACCGGCAGCATCTACGCAGAAAGATGCTGCCGGTTCTTTTGAGAGAAAAAATAGGGTGTCATATCCGGCACATCTATTTCTTTGCCGGAGAAAGGAAATGACTCGTTTTGCAGGATTTGTCTCTTTTCGTCTTGTTCTATCAAATGGAATTTCCCTTGTTTTTGTTTCTATCAGGGAAGTGAGCGTCATGCTGAATATTAGCATAAGTTTATTTGTATGCGATAAAAATATATGCTATCGCTGCCAACTGCAAACGATATCGGCGAAAATGCTACGCGGTTCGCCGTTTCACATGATGTATCCCATACGCTTAAGACAGCGGCAACCGGTTGGTTGGTTGATGATGTCCCGTTGTTGCATTCTGTACCGTCGGGTTCTGTCCCTGCGGTCGCTGCTGTACAGGAATGCGAATCCGATACTCAATATGTGTATCATACTGCAATTTCTGAGAATCTGCCGGAATGCCAGCTGCCTGCATCGTCTCCACTGCTTTGTTGATGGTGTTCACAAAAATCCGTACATTTTGGAAGACCTTGCTCCGTTTCCGGTAGCTCTCCCGTGTTTTGTTCTGTCCAATTTTCGCCTCCACAGCTGCCTCCGTTTTCTCCACATTTAAATTGTACTTGATAACCTTGTCCAGAATTTGCAACCGTTCTTCCGGTGCACGCAGCCGCAGCAATGCACGAGCATGGCGTTCGGTGAGATTATATTTCATAATCACATCCCGTTCTGCCTGTGTCAGCCGTAAGAGCCGCAGTTTATTTGCAATGGTACTCTGTGCTTTTCCAAGCTTTGCAGCTGCATCCTCCTGTGTCATCCCATAATAGGAAATCAGTTTTTCGATGGCACTTGCCTCATCGAAAAATGAGAGATCCTGTCGCTGAATGTTCTCCACCAGTGCCATAATCGCAGAATTGCGTTCGCTGATGTCCAGAATGATGCAGGGAACCGATTGCAGCCCTGCCAGTTTTGCTGCCCGAAGCCGTCGTTCTCCAGCTACCAGTTCATACCGTTGGTCTGCGTCTTTCCGAACGGTAAGCGGCTGAAGAATGCCGTTCTGAGCAATACTTTCTGCCAGTGACTGCATATCCGCAAGGTCAAAATCAGTGCGTGGCTGGTGGGGATTTGGTACAATTTCGCTGACATTGACTTCTACCACACGGTTGAGCGGCTTTTCTTTTGTAAATGTTAAAAATCCTGCCATAATGAAGTTCCTTTCCCTTTCATTGATTCATGATTTCCTTCGATTGCATTCATTATAGCATACCATTTCAGAAACTGCTACACAAAAAAATCTTAACATTTCTGCAAAATGAAAAAAATATCAAAGCACAAACGGAAATTTCGCTTTGATTTTCATCCTTTCGAGCAAAAACGCAGGGCGATTTTCGGATATTTTGCGATAAAAATCTGTCAATGCAGGGCGATTGCTGCAAGGAAATCCGGTTTGACCGCAGTTGCTGTCAAACTGCTTTTCTACAACACTTTCCAAATTGCTGTGTATTTTCCTTGAATCAGCTCTTTTTTTATGAATATTGCTTGACTTTTTGAAAAAATCGTG
>JAEDGE010000194.1 GCA_016297675.1 Oscillospiraceae bacterium | reverse complement strand
AAATCTGCCGCAGTCTGGTCAGCATTGCCAGAATTCGCAGTTTGTTTTCACCAGAATTAGAATCGTTATTGGCTGCCAGCATTTGTTTTGTTTGCAGAACTGTTGCAGCATACAATTTGTCCTGTGGTTCTTCCATTTCACTCAGTAAAACGGTTTCGGTTTTTTCCGGAAGTTCTGTAAGCACATCTTTTTTCATACGCCGTAAAATAAATGGGGCGACGACCTTTTGCAGGGATTTTACCGCAGCGGTGTCTTTCTTTTTTACAATCGGCGTTTCATAAGTGGATTTAAATTTATTATAGTTAAACAGATATTTGGGCATAATAAAATCAAAAATACTCCAGAGTTCTGCAAGCGTATTTTCGACAGGTGTGCCCGTTAAAGCAAAACGAATGCGGCTGGAAATTCCTTTGACTGCTTTTGCAGCCTGCGTTGTGTGATTTTTTATGTATTGTGCTTCATCTAAAAAATGTAAATCAAAAGAAAGATCCTGATATAAAGCAATATCTCTTGCCAAAAGAGAATAGGAAGTGACCAGCACATCATAATCTGTAGCATGTTGTAGCAGCTGTTTTCGAGTGGCTGCTATACCGATAACGATAGCAGTTTTTAAATCTGGTGCAAATTTTTCGATTTCACTTTTCCAGTTCAAAGTCAGAGAGGAAGGGCAGACAACGAGATGCATTCGATGTTCATCAGTCGAAGCAGTTTGTTTTTCGCTGCACATGAGTGCAATTGCCTGTAATGTTTTTCCCAATCCCATATCATCTGCCAGAATCCCGCCAAATCCGTAAGCAGCAATGGCGTGCATCCAGCGAAATCCTTGTTTCTGATAAGGTCGCAGAATGGGCAGCAATGCAGGCGGAAGCACAGCTTCTGTTTCTTGTTCTGTCATGGCATGGTATTTCTGTACGGCTTCGCAAAACTCACTGCTGCGTTGCAAGCGAATGCCATTGGGTTGACTTTGCAGGCTGTCCAAATACAGCATTCGATATTGCGGTACTTGCATCTGCTGCTGTAAAATTTCCTTATTGGTCAGATTTAAACCTTCAGCCAGTTCTGAAAAAGCACCGATTCCGGAATCTGTCAGGACTGCAAACGATCCATCTCGTAAACGGTGATATTTTTGTCCTTTACGGTAGGCAGAGAGCAATTCCAACAATTCCTCTTGATCATAGCCCTCTGCATGAATATCTAACTCCAACAGATGATTATCTGGGCGAATTCCCACAGTTGGTCGGACTGGCGGACGTACTGTAATCCGCTGGAATCGGTCACTGGCATAGAGTTCAATTTCTTTGGATAATAGCGGAATTCCTTCTGTAATCAAGCGGTAGATTTCTGCTTCTCCTGTCAATAAGAGCGGATGGTGCGGATCTTCCGCATGATATGTAAAATATTGCAGGACACCACGCTCTGCTCGCATCTCCTTTTGCAGATTGCAGATTCGTTTATTTTTTTCTTCAAATGCGGCAAAATGCATGGTATCATAGACGAATTCCAGTCTGCCGCAAATGGTGTCTTCCTCCAGTGCATCCAGATAGAGTTGTGACCGGATTTCCGGTGGTGTAAATTCTTCGAGCAGTTCCATGCCTTGAATGGGCAGATATGCACTGATTGGCTGCAAAACGGTGCTGTAAAATGCGGGCATATCCTTATCAAAAATATAGAGCTGTTGATACGGTTCTCTCATCAGGACTTCCAGTAATCTTCCAACTGTCATAGAAAAATCGGTGGATGCAATATAAATTTTCTTCTGTTCGGGATTATAAAAACAAATCTGTTTTGCGTTTCCCAAAAAATGATATGTTTTATCTGTTTTTAGGATGTATTTCTTTTTGGAATCATATTTTTCTTGTTTTATTTTTAGAGAAAACGGTGGATTTTCTTGACAGATTGCAATAGTTTCCCCATCTATTGTAGCAGATTCGCCAAGCAGCAGAAAGAAATCTGCCATCATGGCAGGTGGAATTGTTACTTTTCTTCGATTTTCGGCGTAGTAATAACTGTATGGATTTCTTTTTGGCAGCAACATATTGAGAAATTGCAGCAGCTCCTGTTCCTTTTCCGTCAAAAGGGTATAACTGTGCCGGAATTCCAAGTTTTTCCCGTAACGTACTATATTTTTTTCTTCAAAATTTTGCTGTAATTGACTAATATCTTTGATGATATACATTCGGTTGTTGCCGATTTTCAGTTCTGCCGTTATTGTGTCATCATTGCCGTAGTGTAGTTCTGGCACTAAACGAATTGGTTGTTCCAGATAGGACATTTCTGCTTCTGTTTCGTATTGATTGTGATAATCAGCAATTAAAGTGGAGACAGCAGTAGAGCTCTGATAACGAGAATATTGTATTTTTCCGGTTGAAAATGCATGACGCAACGTGTAGAGAACAGCCACTTCGTGTTTACAATAGGCATCATAATGATACGGACAGCTACAAGAAGCAGAGACAAGTTCTTCTTTTTGGTTTAAGATAATTTCCACATGATAGCAGTCATTTCCGATGACGTCAGCATGATAAACGCCATCCTTTATTTGCTGCAATTGTATCACCGCATTTTTATGATAATAATCTTTTCCACGTTTTAAAATACAACTGCTCATTTTTTGATCAAAATTATATAAATCCAGATGCATTTCAAATTCTCCTTTATGTTCTATTTCTTTTTTAGTATAGCACAATTTTACAAGGATTGCAAATGAAAAATGGAATGTGTGTGGAAGATTTTCAGCGTACTGTTTTTTGTTAATATGTGTATCAAAAAGAAAATTGAAAAGGCAAAATGTATTGACAAGTTTCCGGAAATCCAGTATACTTGAAAATGATCCATTCCAAAATACAACTCGCATAGTTCGTAAAAGCGTAGGAATGATATAAGAATAAAGAGGTGTAATATGGTCAAGAATAGAACCGTTGTGACAGCCGTTTTTCTGGCGGGAATTCTATGTACTGCAAATGGATGCGACAGCGTCAAACCAGTATCAGAAAC
>JAEDGE010000193.1 GCA_016297675.1 Oscillospiraceae bacterium | reverse complement strand
GCTTTTCCCAATGCTTTTACAGCTTCTTCGATATTCCGAATATTTTGAGGGTCTTTAATACCGTCTACAAATCCGGCACTGTAATCCACACCTATTTTTTTGGCGATTTCCCCTAAGCTGTCACCATTGTCCAAACGCTTTTCGATATATTCGTTCAATGCGTCCAGTTTCTCATCCTGACTCATGCCGGATGCTGCCAATGTATCTAAGAACGTTTCTCCAGTATTGCTGCCATGTTCTCCAGTTGCCGTCTCGAATTCAATCATAGCTTGTTCCCACAGGTATTTTGTTTGCTGCAACTGCTCGTCTGTTACAAGACCTGGGCTTTCTTTGGAAATTTCCAATAAATTTTCATACTGTTCCTTAAAATCAGAGACCTGATTTTTCAGTTCCTCTCTTGTACCAGTGGAAGCGGTAATAAAATCACTGCTAACTTTTGCATATCCCTCTGCAACCTTATCATAGTTGCCATTTGTAAAATCATCCTGCATTTGCAGATAGCGAGATTCATAGCTAAGAGATGCTTCTAAAAGTCGATTATTATCTTCACGGGCGGTTTTTACCTCTCCCAATGCATCTTTGTATCCTTTTAAAGATGCCTCCAATTCCTCCGCTTGTTTCCCTACAGCTGCATCCCATTCAATAGAACCATCTGCAAGTGTGCCGATTGCATGTTCTTTTGCAAGTTCATTCAGTGCAGTTTCTGTATTTCTAATTTTTTCTTCTGTTTCGCCAACTTTTTTTGCATATTCCGTTTCGTTATCCAGCAGTTCCTGCCTATTCTCCAAAGCCTCTTTATAGCCAGATTCTGCAATTTCAAGCAAGTTTTGAGCATGCTGTTTTTCAATGACTGCATCAATTGCCCCTGAAATTTCGTTGTAGCTACCAACAACATCTCCATTTTTGGTAATGATGCCATCTGATACGGACATTCCAGTATCACCGTATTGGTTCAGCTGGTCAATCAGGCTTTGTACTTTTTCTTCCTGTCCCTCCTTGATGGTACCATCCGCATTGATAAGAGCCATCAAAGAGCTTTTTGCTTTTTCAGCAGCTTCATAATCAAACAATTCTGCATTGCCGTCCGACTTCATATCATCCTGCATGGATTTCCATGAATCGGACAGTTCTTTGGTGGTATCAATGGACTTTTGCAGTTCTTCTGGCAATTCAGCTGCTTTATCTGTAATATTTTGCAGATATTCTTGATGTTTCTTGGATACGTTCCGCAGCGTAGCTTCCAGACCAGCAAGCGCACTCACACCCAAAGCAATCCAACCAAGTGGATTGGATGTATTCAGAAGCTGAAACGCAGTTTTCACGGTTTTCACAGTCTTAACCGCCGATGTGCCGAAATCCGTAATTTTCTTGACCGCAAATGCCGCTGCAATTCCTGCTGCAATGGGTTTTGCGTGCTCCACAATCTCGTCCAAATGCTCTGACACATAGTCAATCGCTTTTTCTATCTGCGGCATATATTTTTTTGTAACCGGTACAATGATTTCGGTTTCAATTTTCCGCTTTAAGGCTTCCATCCGGCTGCCAAGATCGTCATACTGTACCGCTGCCATTTCTTCCAGTGCATCGGTTGTCGTGGAGATTTCGCCCTGTGTGTTCATCAGAGCGTTGACGGCATCTTCTCCCAAGTCTTCCCACATCGTGCCCATCAGCGTCTGACCCAGCACATACCGATCCTGTTCCTCCTCAACCTGTGAAAGAGCCGTCATGATTTCCTGAATGGCTGCCTGTGCATCTTCTCCGCCAGCTGCTAACTTGCCCTTGATTTCGTCCAGATTGTAGCTGGTAGCGGATGCAGTGGCATTGTAGTCAGACTGTGCCTTTTCCAAGTTAATTTGTGCCTGTTCTGCCTTGTTCAAAGCATCCTGATACTCCAAACTGCTTGCACCGCTTTCCGACAGGGCTTTCTTTGCAGATTCCTGTGCCTGTGCGAGGTCAACTTCTGCTTTTGATACATTCAACGCCGCCTGCTGTAATGCGGCTGCATCCGTGGCAGATTCCGCAAAGCCAAGCCCTAATGCTTGTAAAGCTTCATCTGCTGTGCCATCGTTCAGGCGGATATTCATCTCTTTGACCGCATCGCCCAGCTTATCCACACTCCATGTGCCGTTCTGGACGCCGTTTGCCAGCATATTAAACATATCTTCAGCAGAATATCCCAAATTGGCAAACTGGACGCTGTACTCGTTGAGCGTATCCAGCATATCACCATTTTGGTCAAGCCCTTTTTGTGCCCCCTGTGCAATCAGATTGTAAGCTTCATCGGCAGTCAAACCGAATACTTTCATCAGCTGTGTGGCAGCCTGCGTGGATTCATTCAGTTCATACCCGAATGCATCCTGCAATTGATAGGCGGATTCTGTTGCCTTTTGCAATTCTTCATCTACTAAGCCAGTCCGCTTGTAAACCTCTGCCACACCATTTGCAGCATCTTCCATGGACTCCCCGAAATTATCTGTATAGACATTGGAGGCAATACTCTGTAAATTCTCCAGTTCCGCACCGGCAGCACCGGTTGAAACTGCCACCTGATTCATTGCCTTCTCATAGGACACGCCAATGTCTACGATTTCCTTTGCACCATATGCCAAACCGGCAGCCGCTAAGGCACTCTGTACCTTTTGTGCAAAGTTATCAGCAGACAATCCAGCATCTTCAAAGTTCTTTTTCGCACTTTCTGGAATTTTCTGAAATGACTGATTAGCAGATTCACCGACATTTTGCAGCTCCGTTTCTGCCTGACTTGCAAAGTTTTCTACTTCTTTTTCTGCTTTTTGAAAAGCAGGAGCACCATTTTTCACCTCTTCCCATGCCTTTTTCATGGCATCCGAGGCGTTCATACCAGCCTTTTTGTATTCTGCGGCTAACTTTGCAGCTTGTGACCGCATATTATCAGATGCTTTTTCTGCTTTCTTTTCCGCAGAATTGGCACTATCCGAAATGGCTTCTTCCATCTCTGATAGGTCTTTTTTGAGTCCATCCGTTTTGATACCG
>JAEDGE010000192.1 GCA_016297675.1 Oscillospiraceae bacterium | reverse complement strand
GGCAAGCTGCCCCCTGCGGAACATCGCAAATTCGGATAAGAAAACGGATGAGAAATAAGATACCGCTGTCCGCCCTCCGAAAAAAACGAAACGACATGAAATACAGAAATTTCGTGTTGTCAGACTGCAAATTGGAGTACAGAATAGGGCGGACAGCGGACACAGGCAGACAGCGAAGCGAATCTGCCGGATCATTCGGACAAGTTTTCTAAAAAATCCGAAAATTGATTTTCGTGGGAAAGTGAGGAAACAGTATGGCACAGATTACAAAATGGATGGTTGGGGCACTGGCAGTGAACTGCTATGTGATTGTAACAGAAAAAAAGCATGTGGTTGCCGTGGATGTCGGCGGAGATGCACAGAAGATTTTACAATACTTGAAAGAAAACGATTTGCAGCTCACAAAAATTCTGTTGACACATGGTCATTATGACCACATTGGCGGTGTTGCAGAATTACAAGCGGCAACTGGTGCAACTGTCTATATTCATGAAGCAGATGCCCCCATGCTGTCTGATAATATGTTGAATTTGGCACAATGGATTGTGGGACATGCAGTTCCCCCTGTGACAGATTACAAGGTGTTGCAGGACGGCGATGAAATTGTACAGGATGAATGTACCTTTCATGTACTGCACACACCAGGACACACCAAGGGCAGTGTCTGCTATCAGCTGGAACACACGCTGTTTACAGGGGATACGCTGTTCCGGCTCTCTCGTGGCAGAACGGATTTTCCGGGCGGCAGCGATGACGAATTGTATGCTTCACTCCAGCGGCTGAAGCAGCTGGACGGCGAGTATGACGTATTACCGGGGCATAATGAAACTTCTACGCTGTCCTATGAGCGGCAGCACAACCCCAATTTAAGGTGAGGAATGGTATGCAGGAAACAACACAGGCAACAACACCGCCATTTCCGGTTGTGTTATATGGACATACATTAAAATACGAAATAGAATGTATTTTAAAGATTTTTATTCCGGCAACAAAATTTTCCTTTTTTTATGAGGATGCAGCCCTGCTCTGCCATGCGGAGCAGGGTGCGTGTTTGCAGCTGAAACAGGGAAAGCAGTATACATGGTTTTTCTGTATGCTGCGGTATCAGGGAGAGAACCGTCGCTCCTGTACACGATTGCCGAAGTGTACACCGGAAGCGGATAAGCAAATATGTGAGTATCAGTTCAGCCGGATGCTGTTCACGCTTTTGCAGGACATCACAGGTTTGGACGTACCGTGGGGTTTGTTGACAGGGATTCGTCCGGTTCGCAAGGCATTTTCCATGATGGAGGAGAGCGGCGAATCCCTGGAGGCAGTGATGGAACGGCTGCGAACGGTTTATCTGGTATCGCCGGAGAAACTGGATTTATTGCAGCGAACTGCGGAAGTACAGCTGCCGCTGCTGCGGCAGACACCCAAGCAATCTGTTGGATTTTATATTTCGATTCCGTTTTGTCCAACAAGATGCAGTTACTGCTCTTTTGTCTCCCATTCCATTGCACAGGCAAAACACCTGATGCCGGAGTATATCCGCCTGCTTTGCAGAGAATTGGAAATCTGGGGCGAATGGATGCAGAAGCTGCATGTGGCAGTGGATACCGTTTATTTTGGAGGCGGAACGCCGACTTCGATTTCCGCACAGGAAATGGAACAGCTGCTGCAAACGGTGGTAAGGGTGTTTGACTTGTCACAGGTGCGGGAGTTCTGTGTAGAAGCAGGCAGACCGGATACCATTACCCGTGAAAAGCTGGAAGTGCTGAAGCGGTACGGCGTAGACCGGATTTCTGTCAATCCGCAGACAATGGAGGACGATGTTTTACAGCGGATTGGCAGAAAGCATACTTCTGCTCAGATTGCAGAAGCGTTTCATCTGGCGAGGGAGATTGGTTTTTCCAATATCAATATGGACTTGATTGCGGGTTTGCCGGGCGATACGCCGGAAGGCTTTCGCAGAACGCTGCAAAAAGTGCTTGCACTTGACCCAGACAGTATTACAGTGCATACGCTCACGCTCAAGCGTGCAGCAACGCTGTTCTCTGACAGCCGTTCGCAGATTGCGAATCCAGTACGGGAGATGGTACAGGACAGCATCAAGCTGCTGCCAGAACATGGTTATCAACCGTATTATATGTATCGTCAAAAGAATACCATTGACAATCAGGAAAATGTGGGCTATGCCAAAGCAGGAAAAGAATCCTATTACAATATATTGATTATGGATGAATCCCAATCTATTTTTGGTGCAGGCTGTGCAGCGTCTACCAAAATTGTAGAGCCATGCGGACGGATTACCCGTATTCACAATTATAAATTTCCATATGAATATATCCGGCAATTTGACCAGTTGATGGAGAAAAAGCAGCAGGTATGGGAAATTTATCAGCGAATGGAAGCGGAACAGGAGGAATAACCATGGCACTGGAAATTAGAGCCTTTCAGCCGCAGGATATACCGGAATTGGTGCAGATTTGGAATGAAGTTGTAGAAGAAGGCGTTGCATTTCCGCAGATGGCACCGTTGAATACAGAGATGGGAGCAAAATTTTTTGCACAGCAGTCTTTTACTGCTGTGGCATATGATACAGAAAATCGAGAAATTGTTGGATTATATATTCTGCATCCGAACAATGTGGGACGCTGCGGACATATCTGCAATGCCAGCTATGCCGTGCAATCTTATCATAGAGGACAGCATATCGGGGAACAGCTTGTGCAGCACTGTATCCAGAAGGGCAGGGAACTGGGCTTCCGGATTTTGCAGTTTAATGCAGTGGTATGCAGCAATCAAGCAGCAAGAAGATTATATGAGAAGCTGGGATTTACAGAGTTGGGTACGATACCGGGCGGCTTTTTGCAGAAAGACGGGACGTATTCTGATATTGTATTATATTATCTGCCACTGGCAGAATCATGAATGGTCTAAAAAACAATAAAAATGAAAGATGCGTCGTTTATACAATAAGGGACACGGAAATCAATTTTTAAATGATGGTATAAATTCTACGCCGCAGGCGACTGCG
>JAEDGE010000191.1 GCA_016297675.1 Oscillospiraceae bacterium | reverse complement strand
ATGTTGTAATCGCATCGCCGATCTACTTCTCGGAACTGACGGGAAAGCTGTTGGATATTGGCAGTCGGCTGCAGCTATATTTTTCTGCCAAACAGTTTTTGCATGAATCACCAGAGTTAAAACAAAAAAAGGGAGTAGTTTTACTTGCAGGCGGCGGTTCCGGAAATCCGCAAAAAGCCTATGAAACGGCAGTATGTCTCATGCATTATATGAATACACAGCAGATCTACCCTTTGGTTTGTAGCCATAATACAGATCACGTTCCTGCCGAAAAAGATGAAAGAGTTCTGTCTGAAATCAAGAAAGCCGCTGAATTCTTGAATCCATCCAGAGAAGAGATTTTATTTTCTGCTGCTTCTGTCACCATGAAAAGTACAACAAGTGAAAAAATTGATCTGTTTCGTTCCCTCTTCCGTGGAAGAAAAGATGTTTATGCATTGCGATGGCATAATCAAAAGACCGGAAAAAGTGGTTATTCCCCTGTATGCCGAAACAAGTGGATACCCGGTATTTGTCATCTGCATCAGGTGAAGTGTGCTGACTGCAATTATCGCAGTTATGCGCCAGTTACGGACAAGGCGATTTATCTTCATCTTGCAGGAAAGGATTTGCTGTGTCGGGATGTTGTTGGGATTTACCCCATGCTCCCAGATGAAACGACCTATTTTCTTGCGATTGATTTTGACGAAGAAAACTGGATGGAGGACGTTTCAGCAGTCAGACAAGTTTGTCAGGAACATCATATTCCAGCATCTGTGGAACGCTCCCGTTCCGGAAATGGTGCTCATTTGTGGATATTTTTTGATACACCAATTTCAGCAAAAACAGCACGGCAGCTTGGCTCTTGTCTGCTGACTTTGGCTATGCAGCAACGTCATGAAATTCATTTTGATTCCTATGACAGAATGTTTCCAAATCAGGACACCATGCCTTCCGGCGGCTTTGGTAATCTGATCGCGCTTCCACTGCAAAAACAGGCGCTTGTTCAAGGAAACAGTGCTTTTGTCAATGAAAAATTTGTCCCTTATGCTGACCAGTGGGCTTATCTTTCCACTATTTCAAAAATGCAGATTTCAGAAACAGAACAATTTATTCAAACACACAGGAAAGATACAGATTTGGGCGAATTGTTTCAGGAAGAAACATCTGACAAACCATGGATGCTGCCAATCCCAGAAAGCAACCAACTATGTGCGTATCCAGAAGAAATTCACGTAGTTATCTCAAATTTACTTTACATTCCCAAAGTCAGTATTACACAAAATGGTCTCAATCGAATCAAAAGGCTGGCTGCTTTCAAAAATCCCGATTTTTATAAAGCACAGGCAATGCATATGTCCACTTATGGAAAACCTCGTGTGATTTCTCTTGCCAGCGAAGATGAAAACTATATCATGCTGCCAAGAGGCTGCAAAGAAGCGTTGATGCGACTGATGATGGAAAATGATTCAAAGATTCATTTTACTGATGAAACTGTTCCCGGCAAAACAGTCAACGTTTCATTTTGCGGAACGCTGCGTCCAGAACAACAAGATGCAGTACAGGCTCTGACAACATATGATACTGGCGTTCTTTCAGCAACCACGGCATTTGGAAAAACAGTAACCGCCGCCGGAATTATTGCAAAACGCAAAGTCAATACCTTGATTTTGGTACATACCCAGGCACTCTTGGAGCAGTGGAAAAAATCTTTGACCGAATTTCTGGATATTCACGAAGTATTACCGGAAGAACCGGTCAAACGTGGACGAAAAAGAAAACGTTCACTCATTGGACAGCTTGGAAGCAGTAAAAATACACTGAATCAGATCATTGATATTGCAGTAATGCAATCACTATATCATGATGGCGAGGTCAAGTCCGTAGTCAATCAATACGGAATGGTTCTGGTAGATGAGTGTCATCATATTTTAGCATTCAGCTTTGAAGCAATCCTACGGGAAACACATGCAAAATATGTATACGGATTGACAGCAACACCGAAACGATCAGACGGACATCAGCCCATTATTTTTATGCAGTGCGGTCCAATCCGCTATCAGGCAGATGCAAAAGAATACGCACAAAAACATAATTTTTCTCACATTCTTATACCCAGATTTACAAAATATCGAGCTGTCACAGATGAAAAAATGACAATTACACAGCATTACCAGGCAATTTTTGAAAGCAATACCCGAAATCAAATGATTTCTGAGGACGTAAAACAGGCTGTTTCGGATGGCAGAACACCCATTGTCATTTCAGAACGCACCTTCCATATTACCAAGCTATATGAACTTTTGCAAAATTCTGCTGACCATGTTATCATTCTGAATGGAAAAGGAACTGCAAAAGAAAAACGTGAACGGCTTGCAATAATACAAACTCTCCCGGAAAATGAAAGCGTCATTCTCCTTGCAACAGGCAAATATATCGGTGAAGGCTTTGATTTTCCACGATTAGACACACTATTTCTGACAATGCCGATTTCATGGTCTGGTACGCTGGCACAATATGCTGGACGACTGCACAGGGAACATGACGGAAAAACCAGTGTTGTCATTTACGACTATGCAGATCTGCACGTTCCCATGTTTGAAAACATGTATAAGAAACGATTAAGAGGATATGCGCAACTCGGTTATACACTTGCTGCAGAGCAACAGAAAGAAATCGATTTTCAGAGTATTTATTCCAATGAAAAATATGTAAAAGATTTGCTTTTGGATATAGCCTCAGCGAAACGCTCACTCGTCATTTGCGGCGGATACTATTCTACTGGATATGTGAATCAGATTTTGAAAATCGCTGAAACGCTTTATGCAAACAACGTGTCAATGAAGGTAATCATCAAAAAATCAAGCACCTCCTATCATGAAAAATTGGTGCAGTTATTTTCATTTCATGGATTTCAGTGTACGTTAAAAAATCATATCAATCACAGTTTTGCTATCATTGATGAGAAAACTGTGTGGTATGGCTGTTCTGAGTTATTTGCTGCTTCAGATGACATTTGCGTACTGCGTATGATAGATGAAGAATTGGCTGGGGAGTTGTTTTTGAATTGATTGCACTGTCCATTCAAGACGCTTTTCCAAT
>JAEDGE010000040.1 GCA_016297675.1 Oscillospiraceae bacterium | reverse complement strand
CGGTTAATGCACTTACACTCATTGACAATTCTTGCGGAAACCGTTTCCAGCACTTCATACGGAATCCGTGCAAAATCTGCCGTCATAAAGTCTGTCGTGGTCACGCCACGCAGTGCGAGTGTATAATCATAGGTTCTACCGTCCCCCATGACGCCAACCGAACGCATATTCGTCAGCACTGCAAAATACTGGTGAATGCTCCGGTCTAAGCCTGCCTTTGCAATTTCCTCCCGGAAAATAAAATCCGCATCCTGCAAAATCTCCAGTTTTTCATCCGTAATTTCTCCGATAATCCGAATCGCCAGCCCCGGCCCCGGGAACGGCTGCCGCCAAACCAGTGTTTCCGACAAGCCCAGTGCAATCCCAAGCCGCCGTACCTCGTCCTTAAACAACAGACGCAACGGTTCAATGATTTCCTTGAAATCCACATAATCCGGCAAGCCGCCGACATTGTGGTGCGACTTAATCACCGCTGCATCTCCGCTGCCGCTTTCGATTACGTCCGGATAAATGGTACCCTGTACAAAATAATCCACTTGTCCGATTTTCTTTGCTTCCCGTTCAAAGGCACGAATAAATTCTTCGCCGATGATTTTCCGCTTCCGCTCCGGATCAGAAACGCCATTCAGCTTCTCCATGAACACATCCTTTGCATTGACTCGGACAAAATGAATATCCCAGTCTGCAAATGCGGCTTCTACTTCATCACCCTCATTTTTCCGCAGGAAACCATGATCGACAAAAATACAGGTCAGTTGGTCGCCAACTGCCTTGGACAACAGTGCCGCTGCAACGGAACTATCAACCCCGCCAGACAATGCGAGCAGTACCTTTCCATCTCCAACCTTCTCCCGAATCTGAGCAATGGCTGTTTTCGCATAATCCTCCATCGTCCAGTCACCAGTACAGCCGCAGACCTGATACAGGAAATTGTGCAGCATCTGCTGTCCGCTGACGGTATGGTTGACTTCCGGATGGAACTGCACCCCGTAAAATTTTTTCTCTGGATGCTCCATTGCCGCAACCGGACAACCAGCAGAATGTGCCGTAATCCGGAACCCTTCCGGCAAAGTCTGAATGTAGTCCGTATGGCTCATCCAAGAAATATTTTCAGTCGGCAGGTCGGCAAACAGCAGGCTACTTGTATCGTAATTTGTCAGCGTCTTTCCGTATTCTCTGGTTTCCTCTGAAGAGGCAACCACACCGCCGAGTGTGTATGCCATCAACTGACATCCATAGCAAATGCCCAGAATCGGGATACCGAGTTGGAAAATTGCCGGATCCACATGCGGCGATGCCGAATCATAAACACTGTTCGGACCGCCGGTGAAGATAATGCCCACCGGTTTTCTGGCAGCAAGCTCTGCAATCGGTGTGGTGTACCGCATCACCTCACAGTAAACACCGCACTCTCTGACCCGACGGGCAATCAGCTGATTATACTGTCCGCCGAAGTCTAACACAATGACCAATTGATTTTTCATATGGTATGCCCTTTCTATCCCGTATTTCCAGCGACAGCCGGAATGTTTTTTTTGATTATAGCATACTTTCGGGGAACTGTCAAACGATTCCTTCCTGCATTCTGCCGAATCGTATCAAAAAACCGGACGGCATCCGAGGGGAAACCGTCCGGCTTGAAATCACTTGTTAGAATTATTATGCTTGATACGGCAAAGACGGAATCTGGAACATCAGATATTCCATCAGCGTTGTCACATCGGCATCGGTCACACTGCCGTCACCATCACAGTCCGCGATTGCTTTCTGTGCATCGGTCAATTGTACGATGCTTGCTGTATGCTTATTTAACCAAATAGCATCCGTCAAATCCACTTTACCATCCAGATTTACATCGCCAACAAGGGTTTCATCAGGATCATCAATGTATACGACACGTCCTTCATAACGATCTGGATATGCCAATGACTGGAAATAATCTGACTCATAAGCTTCTCTCAATGCTTCATATGTATTTGCAAAATTACTATCACTATAACAATAAACCATATTCATTTTATACCAATATGGATAATAATTTTTCATTTCATATAATGATGGTTTTAATGCCCACTTATAAACATAAGAACCGCCAGGAACGTCCCAATAATTGGCATCTTTTTCCTCATTAGCTGGTAGAATAAAATCTTTCCCAATTACAATTGTTTTGGCATAATAAAGATAAATCGGTGTAATTTTTGTGCATGCATAGTAGCCATTCTCTCCGATGGCATCTGTTCCATCAATAGTTAATATTCTCGTCACATAATCAAAATGCCATTCAAATCCTGTTTCTGATATTCCATTAGAAGGGATATATTCATTTTCTGCAACTCCAGTTGCATGGAAAATATTTGGATTCATCTGGTAATAAAACCAAGAACCATACTTTCCATACATTTTTATACCTGTTGGCATAACAGACAAATCCATACTTGTAACACTTTCAGGAACAGTCATAGTACAGCCACTTGTATCTTCGCTAAAAAAATAATCATTTATCGTCTTTAGATCCGTAATCCCCTCTTCAAACACCACATGTTTGGCATCATAAATATCTGAAAAGCTGCCACATACCCATTCCGGATAGTCAACGACTACAAGATCCTTTACATAGGTTTTCATCGCACCCGTGCCAGAAAAAGTCATGGTTTTTGTGGTAACATCATATGTCCAAGTAATATTGTCACCATCTTCGCCGCATTCGCCCGTGTAGATCGTCTGTTCTTCTGCACTTACTTCTTCTGCAAATGCTGAAAATGATGTGATTTGCATTGCAGCCATTGCAAATGCTATTATCGCTGCTGAAAATCGTATTGCTTTTTTCATAGTATTTCCTCCTATCTTTCTATCTTTTTTAATTCCTTTTTTATCGTTCTTCTGGAAATAGAAATGCTTTTTTATATTGCATCTCCTTTTCTAATTTTATTTTATATCATCTTTTTCTATTTGTCAAGTTATTTTTAGGGAAAAGGCAAACAAAATTTTCCTGCCTATTTTGTGCAGTATGCCAAATCTAAAGAATATTGTATTTTCCATAAAATTCGACATTGATTTTTCTTTTTCGCAAACTTATGACAACATGCAATCGCTTACTGCGACATTGACAACCTCCGTTTTATTCGATATAATAATCCTATTACAAACCGTAAAATAAAATATCGCCCCCACTTTGTTCCAAATAAAACAACCAGAAAGGAGTTCTTTTATGAAATCCCAACGTTTTTCTGCTGCCCTTTGCAGTTTTTCCTTGCTCTGCTCCGCTCTGCCAATCTGCACATCCCCCGTATACGCTGCCGATGAAACAACCTCTGATAAACTCTCTGTTTCCAGTCTGGTGCAGCTCACAAAATACCTGCTGCGAAAGGATACCCTTACGACAGAACAGGTGGCACAATTGGATTTATCTGCCGATGGCATTTGCAATGTGTTGGACTGCATGCTTCTGAAACGCACCCTACTGACACCAGAACCGCAGTCCGTGATTTCGGTTTCTTCTGTGGAAGAGCTGTTCCCTGCCATCCGCAATGCACAGCCCGGTGACATCATTCAAGTCGCTGCCGGCACCTACGACTATACTGGCTATCAAGGTGCACAAAAAATTGACACAAACGCCAGCGGAACGGCAGATGCCCCCATTACTCTGACCGCTGCCGACCCGAAAAATCCGCCGGTGTTCACGGGGTCTTCTCCAGAAAACGGCTATGTACTGCAAATTACCGGCGATTACTGGATTGTGGAGCATATCTGCTTCCAAAATTCGCAGAAAGGTATCGTACTGGACAACTCCAACTATACCATCCTGCGAAACTGTGAAATCTCTCATACCGGCTCCGAGGCAGTTGCCCTGCGGGATGGCAGTTCCTACTGCAAAGTGCTGGACTGCTCCATTCATGATGCCGGACTGGTCACACCAGGCTACGGTGAGGGGGTCTATATCGGCAGTTCCTATACCGTTTCCGGATTTGATTACAAGTGCGATTACAATGTGGTAGACGGCTGTACCTTCAAAAATATTGCTGCCGAACATGTGGATGTGAAAGAATATACCACCGGTACAGAAATTGCAAACTGTACTTTTTACGGCGATGGGATGACCGGCGAAAATTATGCCGGCAGCTTTCTGGATATTGCCGGAAATGACTGCTATGTGCATGACAACACGGGGTATCGAAACGGTAACCGCAATATTGTAGCTGCTTTTGAGCTGCACGAACAGGTAGACGGCTGGGGCTATGATGCTGTCTTTGAAAACAATACCCTTTACATGGATCAGGAATACGGCGAAATGGATCCCAACCGAAGAATGTATGTGGTGGACGGCTGGTTCAGCCGATTCACCGTCAAAAATAATCAGGTGGACTATGGAAACGGATTGCAGGATGCCCTGCCGGAATATTATAATTCGGATTTTGTAACGTTTTCCTGATGGATGCTCTGTAAACAGGAAACTGCTGCCAAAATAAAACCCATTTTTTCTGAAATCAAATGCCCATAAAACAGATAATGATACAAAAATGAAAGGGGCTTACTTATGGGATTGGATATCTATGCTGGAACACTCACTCGCTATTATACGCACAACTGGAAAACTGCTGTGCAGCAATTCGGAGAAGCACACGGCATTCCTGTACATATAATTCGTGCGCATTCCGCATCCTCTCCCGCCACAGCAGAAGAAATTTTTTCTCGTGTGTCACAATGGCGAGATCATATTATCCAAGGACTTGCATTATCGGAACCACCGCTCTGGAACGAAGATGCAGACCAGACACCCTATTACACCAATAAGCCGGGGTGGGAGGCGATTACTGCTTTACAGCTTTTTGTGATCGCAAATATGCTGGGAAAGAATGTGCCAGAAACCATTCCGAAAAATTATGACATTACACAATCCGACCTCTATCAGGAATACCGTCAGCAGAATTGCGATTCTATTTCTGTTCTGGATTGCGATTGGTGGGTGCCCATTGCAGAACCAGCGATATTTTCCTATGTCCTACCCAATTTTCAAGAAAGCTTGCTTGCAAGTACTGGTACACTGCGTTCTGAACTGGAAGCCATCAATGCTCTGCAATGGAATGCAGAGCCATCTGCAATTTTAAAGTGGCAGGAAACAGAGGGCTATCCTGTAGAGGCAGTATTCCAAAAAGGAAAGGGTATTCAAAAACTGGAAAAATGCGAACAATATGATACCATTTCTCTTGCGAAATTTGCATTTTCGATTCTCTGGCAAGCAGCTGACTTCTCTTTGCAACATGGCGTTGTAATATTGTATGATTTTTAATCGCTCCTCTAACAAAAAAATGCTGCCGGTATGCAAACCGACAGCATTTTTTATATATTGGAAATTTCCGATGTGCTCTTTATTCTTCGTCCTTATGCCCTGCATACAGTACCTTATGTACGATTCCTGCAATGGCAGCCCCAACAAACGGTGCAACGATGAACAGCCAAACCTGTCCCAGTGCTTCCCCGCCAGCGAAAACAGCTGGAGATAAGCTTCTTGCCGGATTGACAGAAGTACCTGTCAGCGGAATGCCAATCAAATGTACAAATGTCAGCGTCAAACCAATGATCAGACCTGCAAGAGAAGCGGTCTTCTTGGTTCTGGTCACACCCAGAATCGTCATAATAAATACAAATGTCAGAACCACTTCTACTACAAACGCACCGCCAAGGTTCAAACCTACGCCGGACAGTTCGCCGTAGCCGTTTGCACCAGTTCCCTCTAAATTAGAATTTGCAGTGATCAGCTTCAAGATACCGCTACCTGCAAACGCACCAGCAACCTGTGCAATCACATAGCCAATAAAATCTGTAACTGTCATCTTGCCGTTAATCAGCACTGCCAGCGAAACAGCCGGATTCACATGACAGCCGGAAATGTCCCCGATGGCATATGCTGCTGCAACAATGGCAAGACCAAACGCCAATGCAATCGCAGCCACCCCAAGAAATCCACCATCTGTGCCGCCGGTAAAACCACCGCAGACAACTGCAGTACCGCAACCAAACAGTACGAGTACCATGGTTCCCAAAAACTCTGCAATATACTTTTTCATATTGTAACCTCCTCCGCAGGCTTTGATTTTTTGTAACAGACGCTGCGGAATTCTGTCAAATAAAATGCAGTTTGTCACTACTCTTTTTGAATTATATCACATTTTCACAGAAAAGTCAACATAATTTTTCAAAAACAAATCAGTTTTTACAAAAAAGAAGAATGCACAATCACAATTCTCTCTTATTGCTCTCCAATCATGATCCCATTCGTACTGAGGCTGTCCCGCTTTTCTTCCAGTTCTGTGCCTTTTGGTAGGGTGCAAACATTGATTTTTCACTGCTTGTATGAATCCGGAACAGCATTCCACTGTATGGTGCAAGCGGCAAAGTCACTTGTCCGCCCTTTTCTGTTGGCTCTGCCAGCAGCAGTTCTGTACTCTTTTCCACCGTCCCATGATAACACATCCAGTCTGTATGCAGCAGCGGCTCCAATGCCAGACAGTTCGGCACCGTTACGGTATACCGTTGATCCTGTAAATCCGAAAAATGCAGTACCACTAACAGGCGTTCCTGTCCAGCACGGCGTTCATACGCATAGATACACCGTTCTTCCTGATGACAATCAATCCAGCAAAAGCCCTCCCGACGATAATCCCACTGCGACAAGGCAGGTTCCTGTAAATACAGACGGTTCAAATCCTGCATAAAATGATAAAAGGAATCGTGTATCGGATATTCGAGCAAATTCCAGTCCTGTTCCTGCTCCTCTGTCCACTCTCGCAGTTGTCCCAGTTCATTGCCCATAAAGTTCAGCTTTTTGCCCGGATGCGTATACATATAGAGATACAATGCCCGTGCCTGTGGGAACTTCTGGTCATAATCGCCGAACATCTTCTGGACAATGGTTGCCTTGCCGTGCACCGTTTCGTCATGAGAAAACGGCAGCAGATACCGTTCGTTATAATAATACATCATGGAAAACGTCAACTGATGATATGCCGTTCCACGAAAAAACGGATTGCACCGAAAATAATTCAGGGTGTCATTCATCCATCCCATATCCCACTTATAGTCGAATCCCAATCCGCCAAATTCCACCGGACGGGTGACCCCCTCAAAGCTGGTAGAATCTTCTGCAATCAGCATGGCATCTGGATGCAACTGATGCAGCCCTTGATTCATTCGCTTGAGAAACGTCAGACTCTCCAGATTTTCCCCTCGGTTCGGGTCACCGCCCCAGTAAATCAACCGGCTGACTGCATCCATTCGAATCCCATCAAAGTGAAATTCTGTCATCCAATAATTTGCACATGACTGCAAAAAACTGCAAACCTCTCCCCGAGAATGTACAAAGTTACAGCTGCCCCACTCACTGTAGTTATCGCTGTTGTCATCTGGATATTCATAGAGTGGTGTACCATCATATCTTGCCAGTGCATACCCGTCTACTGCAAAATGCACTGGTACAAAATCCATAATTACACCGATGCCGTTGCGATGACAGAGATCGACAAACTTTTTCAAGCCATCCACATCCCCATAACGGGCAGTTGGACTGTAAAAACCAGTGTTCTGATACCCCCACGAACAGTCTGCCGGATGCTCACTCAGTGGCATACACTCAATATAGTTATAACCATTTTTCTTTGCATAGGCAATCAGCATAGGAGCCAGTTCTTCATAACGATACCATCCATTGGGATTGTTCGGATTGGTTCTCCAGGAACCGAAGTGCACTTCATAAATGTTCACTGGACGTTCTAAATGTCCGCCACGCCGTTCCATCCATTCGCCATCTTGAAAATGATAACTGTTCTCATCCCGAATAATGGAAGCCGTCTCCGGCCGCAGCTGCATTCCAAACCCGTATGGGTCACAGTGATCAATAAATGCAACATCTCCGTAATGCTCCGAATAAATTCGGTATTTATACATCATACCGGGAATCGCATTCTTGACCGTACAAGTATAAATGCCGCCGTCATGCGTTTTTTCCATCGGAATCTCTTCCCAGTGATTCGCCTCGCAGATCAGGGATACTTTTTCAGCATTCGGTGCCAAAGTACGAAAGACAACCCCGCCGTTTTCTTGCACATGTGCCCCAAAAAATGTATAAGCATGAAAAACATTCCCTAAGAAAAACTGATGAATATCCATAAAAGCGTTCTCCAATCTTTTTATTTTTTTGTAAAAGTCTACAAAATCAAAAGCAGGAATTGCATTTTTTTCCTGTTTTTATTATAATCAAAAAAGAGAACGATAGCAAGTACAAAAATAGAACAAATGTATAAAATAAAACAAATACAAAAAAATTGTTGGAAAAGAAAAATGAAAACAGCAAAAAAAATAAAAAAGGATGATTTCTATGAAGAGGTCGAATGACCGAAGAATTCGTTACACCCGACATGCTCTGCAAACGGCATTGATTGAACGAATGCAGGAAAAACCACTCAATCGCATCACAGTGCGAGAGGTCTGTGAAGCAGCAGACATCAATCGCTCTACCTTTTATATGCACTATAAAGATATGTATGACCTGATGGATGAAATTGAAGAACAGGTTTATCAGGACATTGATGCAATTTTTGCCAAAGAAGCTCCTTCTGTACAGGATATGGAACACTTGCTGAACTACGTCCAAACCCATCAGGCTCTGTTCCGCTGCCTGTTTCAACAATGCAGCGGCATTTCCATTTCCCGCTTCTCTACCATCCTGCACACACATTACAGCAAAAAACTACCCTATAACAACACCCTCACGCACTCACTGGAAAGCGTTTATCTGTATGAATTCCTGTACACCGGTATTTTAGGTGTCCTGCAAAAATGGCTGCAAAATGACTGCAAAGATGACAGCAAACAAGTCGCAGAAGTCATCTGGCGAATGATTATCCGCTCTCATCTGCAATCATAAAGCCATCTTCCATATATTTCTGATATTACAAATGATTGTAAAATCATTGTCTACAAATTCGCTTCAAATTCCCCTTTCTCTGTGCAAAAACGACAAAAACCAATTTCATCTGAAAAAATTTCAAAATGCCATTGCTTTTTTTTGCAGAATGCGGTATAATAAAAACAGATACCGCCCGAAATGGGATGGTTTTCACGTATCGAGTGTCTCCGCAGACACGCAAACACTTTACAGGAGGAAGTTTAATTATGTTAGTATCTGCAAAGGATATGATGAACAAGGCAAGAGACGGCAAGTATGCTGTCGGTCAGTTTAACATCAACAATCTGGAATGGACAAAGGCAATTCTGAATACCGCAGAAAAGCTCCAGTCTCCCGTCATTCTGGGTGTTTCCGGCGGTGCCGGCAAATACATGACCGGTTTTAAGACCGTTGCTGCCATGGTAAAAGCAATGGATGAATCTCTGGGCATCACAGTTCCGGTTGCTCTGCATCTGGATCACGGCACCTATGATCAGTGCTATGACTGCATCAAGGCTGGCTTTACTTCCATCATGTTCGATGGTTCTCATTTCCCGATTGAAGAAAACATCGCAAAGACCAAGGAACTGGTTGCAGTCGCTCATAAGTTGGGTCTGTCCATCGAAGCAGAAGTTGGTGCCATCGGCGGCGAAGAAGACGGTGTCATCGGCAAGGGCGAATGTGCTGACCCGCAGGAATGCAAGACCATTGCAGATCTGGGCGTAGATATTCTGGCTGCTGGTATTGGTAACATCCACGGTGTTTATCCGGAAAACTGGGAAGGTCTGAGCTTTGAAACACTGGCTGCTGTCAAAGAAGCAGTTGGTGATATGCCGCTGGTTCTGCACGGTGGTACTGGTATTCCGGACGACCAGATCACAAAGGCAATTTCTCTGGGCGTTGCAAAGATCAATGTCAACACCGAATGCCAGCTGGTATTCGCAGAAGCAACCAGAAAGTATATCGAAGCTGGTAAAGATCTGCAAGGCAAGGGCTTCGACCCGAGAAAGCTGCTGCTGCCGGGCTACGAGGCAATTCTCGCAAAGGTAGAAGAGAAGATGAACCTGTTTGGTTCTGTTGGCAAGGCGTAAGCGATACCCCTGCAAGTTATTCTGTAATGCTTCTGTTATTACAAAATGACAGAAAAAACGTTTGAAAAAGTCACTTTTGATGCTCCGGTGTCAAAAGTGACTTTGTTTTTTTATTATGAAACTTGTGCACTATCACTTCGTTTACAGGTCATTTTTTTGACCACCTCTGCATATCATAAAAAGGTTGTAAAAAACTGTGCATCCTGTTTACCAATGCATGGTTGTTACAATTTTAAGTGAATTTTTTCTATAAAATATTGCAGATTTCTGCTGCTTGTGCTATAATAAAAGCAGGAGGTGTCGAATTTACATGAATCCTGTCGAAATCATAACGGAAACAGCCACTACAACAGAAACCACATCCATTCCACCAAAATCTGCATCTGTTTCGGTTCATACCCTGCTCCAGCACAGCCAAGATGGTCTGGAAAAACTGAACGAAACCGACCAACACCTACAAACGTGCTACGCCCAGCTGGCACAGGAAACCCTTCCACTGGATACCGCAGCACGCAAACGGCACGAAATGCTTCGAGAAGAAATTGCTGCACTGAAAACCGCTGCCGGAAATTATAAAAAATGCTACAACACCGCCTCTGCCATGACAGACGAACTGCAAACCCGTCTGCACGACACAGAACGCAGCCAGAAAAAAGGGCTTGTTCCAAAAGCACCGGCGAATGCAACCATTGATTTTGCAGAACGAAAAAGCGGGCACTTTGCACAGGGACTGAATTTTTACAAACTGTTTCTCATTTTCTTTGCCGGCAGCTTCGCAGGCGTTCTTGTGGAACTGCTCTGGTGTCTGCTGCGAAACGGCTATCTCGAAAGCCGTGCTGGTCTGGTATATGGTCCCTTTAATCTACTTTATGGTGCTGGTGCAGTTGCACTGACCCTCGCCCTGTATCGATTCCGTAACCGCAACAGCAGTATTTCTTTTCTGGGTGGTCTGCTCGTTGGCAGCGTAGTAGAATATGTCTGCTCATGGGGACAGGAAGTTGCTTTCGGCTCTTGCTCTTGGGATTACAGCAGTATGCCATTCAATATCAACGGCAGAATCTGCTTGCTTTATTCCGTGTTCTGGGGATTGCTCGGTGTCCTTTGGATGAAAAATCTGTACCCCCGTATTGCAAAATGGATTTTACACATTCCGAACCGTGCCGGAAAAATCATCACATGGATTTTGTTTGCGTTTCTCCTATTCGATGCCATCATAACAGTCGGCGCCGTGTTTCGCTGGTCACAGAGAATCGACGGCATCGCTGCAACCAACGGGCTTCAGATATTTTTTGATGTGCATTTCCCCAACGCCAGAATGGAGCGAATTTTTGCCAACATGAAATTTCAGTAATCCCCTTTTTTCGTGTGCATCCGCTTTGCAACAAAATGCGGCAAAATATAACATAATTTTGCTTGACGACATTTTGTAAATATGGTATGCTGAAGAAGCTGTGTGCCAACTTGCTAAACGGAAAGGATTTTTGACGCATGATGACAAATCGCTATTATTTCGCACTCATTCTTACCATTGCCATGTTCCGCTGCCAGACCACGGAACAACGTACAGCCGCTTAACCACCTTTCACACAACCAAACAACGCCGCTGATGACCCATGCACCAGCGGCGTTGCTGTTTCTCTTATAACACGAAAATCTGTGTTCCTATTTTTTTAGAGAAAACTTGTTCCTCGAACACACATTAAGCACAAAAATTTTACCGAATCTGTCCGTCTCCATGAATCAGATACTTCACGGTGGTCAGTTCTTTCAAGCCCATTGGTCCTCTTGCATGCAATTTCTGCGTGGAAATCCCAATCTCTGCTCCGTAGCCAAATTCGCCGCCGTCTGTAAACCGTGTAGACGCATTGACATAAACTGCTGCGGCATCCACTTCCTGCTGGAATCGCTTTGCAGCTGTCAGACTTCTCGTGACAATGCATTCCGAATGCTTTGTGCCATATCGTGCAATATGGGCAATGGCTTCCTCCAGACTGGAAACCACCTTAACAGAAATCTTATAATCTAAAAATTCCGTTGCATACTCCGTTTCCGTTGCCGGCAGAACGCTATCCCCTAAAATGGCACGAGTTTTCTCGCAGCCATAGATAGTCACGTCATGGGCTGCAAATGCCTGCTGTACCATCGGCAGAAGTTTTTCTGCCACGTCCGTATGTACCAACAGCCCTTCAATCGCATTGCAGACAGATGGCCGCTGCGTCTTCGCATTATCAATGATACGAACTGCCATCTCGTAATCTTCCTCCCCGTCCAGACAACGATCCACATACACATGACAGTTTCCTACACCGGTTTCAATGACCGGTACGGTTGCCTGCTGTACCACTGCCTGAATCAAACCGGCACCGCCTCTCGGAATCAGTACATCCAAATAGCCGTTGAGCTTCATCATATCGCTTGCCGTCTGTCGGGAGGTATCTTCTACCAGCTGCATAATATCTGCCGGAAATCCAACGGTTTCCACTGCCTCTCGCATGATTGCCATCAGGCAGGTGTTAGAATGGATTGCTTCCTTTCCGCCTCGCAGAATGACCGCATTTCCTGCTTTCAGGCAGAGCGTTGCAGCATCTACCGTCACATTCGGACGGGACTCAAAAATAATCCCAATGACGCCAAGCGGTACTCTGGTCTTGAGAATCTGTAAGCCGTTCGGACGAACCGAACCGCTCTCTACCACGCCAACCGGATCATCCATCGCTATCAATTCCTGAATGGCATCTGCCATGCCCTGAATGCGTGCCGGTGTCAGACGCAGACGGTCTTGCAAAGAAGCCGTCATATGATTTTGTACAGCAGCCTCTAAATCCTTGGCATTTGCCTGTAAAATCCGGTCAGTCTGCTGTGTCAATGCGGCTGCAATGGCAGCCAAGGCATCATTTTTCGCCTTCGGACTGGCATTGGCAATTGCCGGTGCAGCGGCTTTTGCCTTTTCCCCCAATGTCTGTGCATAGTTCATTGTGTCTGCACTCCTTTCCTCTGCTTGGCAAGGAACAGCGTTCCCACCGGTTTGTTATCGAATAAATCATATAGCAAATTTGGATTTTTG
Source organism: Oscillospiraceae bacterium (assembly GCA_016297675.1). Taxonomy (GTDB): domain Bacteria; phylum Bacillota; class Clostridia; order Oscillospirales; family Ruminococcaceae; genus Ruminococcus_C. The sequence goes on along the minus strand of JAEDGE010000040.1, from coordinate 2,126 downwards.
CCATTCATAATGACCATATCAATGCCGTTTTCTGTTGCAATCTGTGCGGCATTGAGTTTGGTTGCCATGCCGCCTGTTCCGAGTTTTGTACCAGCACCGCCTGCCATCTGCAAGATGGAATCATCAATTGCCTTGACCAGCGGAACCACTTCTGCATCCTCGTGCGTCCGTGGATCAGCAGAAAACAGACCATCAATATCCGACAGAATCAGCAGCAAATCCGCATCCGCAACGGTCGAAATCACCGCAGAAAGGGAGTCATTTTCCCCGATTTCCAGTTCCAGTTCATCAATGGCAACGGTATCATTTTCGTTTACAATCGGAATCACGCCCAGTTCCAGCAGCCTTTGGATGGTATTCTGTACATGATGGCAGCGTTCCGGATTCTCCACAATGGTCTTTGTCAGCAGAATCTGTGCCACGGTAATGCTGTATTTTGAGAACATATCATCATAAATATGCATCAATTCACACTGTCCCACTGCGGCGGCAGCCTGCTTCGATGGCGTATCCTTAGGCTTTTCCGGCAAATTCAGCTTGCCCACGCCCATTCCCACCGCACCGGAGGAAACCAATAAAATTTCCTTTCCGGCATTGTGCAAATCTGATAATACCTGCACCAGACTGGTCATACGGCGAATATTCAGTTTTCCGGTTTTGTGGGTCAGGGTCGAAGTGCCGAGCTTAATGACAATTCGTTTTTTCTTTGTAAAATCCACCATTGTTTTCTACTCCATTTTTAATGTACGACATGCTGTGGTGTGCCGTTCAAAAAGGCAGCCACATTGTCCGTGACAATTTGCAGCAGGCGTTTTCTGGTTTCGAGCGGTGCCCATGCAATGTGCGGTGTAATGGTACAGTTCGCCAGCTGCCGCAGCGGCGTATGTTCTGACATGGGTTCTGTATCCAGTACATCCAATGCAGCTCCTGCAATCGTACCGTCCTGCAAAGCGGCTGCCAGTGCTGCCTCATCCACAATGCCGCCTCTTGCGGTATTGATGAGAAAAGCAGTTGGCTTCATGGTTGCCAGCCGTTCCCGACAAACCAGATGTGCGGTTTCCGGTGTGAGCGGTGCGTGAATCGTCAGCACATCAGCAGTTCGGAATGCTTCTTCCATCGAAATCAGTGGATAGGGACAATTCTGCGGTTGGGTGCGTGTGGTAACCCGCACCTGCATTCCAAAGACACTGCCGATTTCTGCAACCTTTTTCCCAATGCTTCCATAGCCGATGATACACAGTATCTTCCCTGCCAGTTCCGCAGTCGGATAGGGGAACCAAGAAAACTGCAATGATTTTTCCCATGCACCGGCACGCACGGCACGGTCATAAGCGGCAATGCGGCTATAGTGGTGCAGCATCAGAGCAAAGGTATGCTGTGCCACTGCCATCGTAGAATAACTGCCGGCATTGCAAACCGTGATGTTCCGCTTGGCAGCGGCAACCATGTCAATGTTATTGTAACCAGTTGCCATCACACCAATATATTTCAGATTGGGGCAGGACTGCAATACCGCTTCTGTAATCGGTGTTTTGTTGCAGAGCACCAGTTCTGCATCTCCGATACGGGCAGCGACCTCTTCTGGAGCCGTCAGCGGATAGGCAGTCACATCTGCCAGAGCCTGCAACCCATCAGCAGAGAGATCTTCTGCCATAGAAAGCGTGTTCCAGTCCGTTATCACCAGTTTCATTCTGCTTCCGCCTCCTGTTTCTCTTTGGGACTGCGAATGCGAAGAACAATGCTAATGACCAATGCAAGCAGCATATCCAGTCCAATCAGCAATCCAACGGCATAAAACAGCGTTTTATTTTCCGGCTGGATATAAATCAGCAGCGAAGCCGGCATCGCAATCGCCATCATCAGCTGATACGGTTTCTTCAAACGAATAAATTGTGCCAGAAAAAAGACGCAGCCCAGCACGCACAACACAACATGGTACGGCAGCGGCAGCGGAAATGTAGTTGCGTCCATAATATTGGAGCACTTCCCTTCTTGTAGGTTTGATCTGGAAACAGATACTGCTTTTATTATAAACGATTTCTCACCACATTGCAAGTGGTTTTCCAGAAAACACACGGAAATCAATTTTTAAATGATGGTGTAAATTCTACGCCGCAGGCGACTGC
>JAEDGE010000039.1 GCA_016297675.1 Oscillospiraceae bacterium | reverse complement strand
CATACTGCATACTGGTTGGATGCAGAGCAAATTGACAGTTGCAGCCACCTTCTACTTTCAGTTCGGAAATAATATCCAGTGCAGCAGTACGAAGCATCTGATATTCTCTGTCCGTCAGCGTGACTGCTGGAGCAATTACAATGCTATCCCCAGTGTGTACGCCAACTGGGTCAAAGTTTTCCATAGAGCAGACAGTAATCACATTGCCCTTGCGGTCACGAATCACTTCAAATTCAATTTCCTTCCAACCGCTGATACATTTCTCAATCAGCACTTGTGTAATCGGCGAGAGACGCAGACCATTTTTGCAGATGTCTCGCAGCATTTCTTCATTATCTGCAATTCCGCCGCCTGTTCCGCCGAGCGTAAATGCCGGACGAACGATGACCGGATAGTGAATCTCATTTGCAAATGCTACGGCATCCTCTACAGTTTCTACCACCTTAGAGGGAATGCATGGCTGGTGAATTTTCTCCATGGTGTCCTTGAATGCCTGTCGGTCTTCTGCTTTGTGGATGGTCAGTGGATCGGCTCCCAGCAGCTTTACACCGTTTGCTTCCAGAAATCCTTCTTCTGCTAACTGCATGGAAAGCGTCAGACCAGTTTGTCCGCCCATCGTGGAAAGTAAGCTATCTGGTTTTTCAATCTGGATGATACGCTTTACCACGTCCAGTGTCAGCGGTTCAATATACACCTTGTCAGCCATTGCCTTATCTGTCATAATGGTTGCAGGGTTGGAGTTAATCAAAACGACTTCAATGCCTTCTTGCTTCAACGCACGGCATGCCTGTGTGCCGGCATAGTCAAATTCAGCTGCCTGTCCGATGATAATCGGACCAGAACCAATTACAAGTACCTTTTTTATATCACTTCTCAATGGCATGGTTACATTTTCTCCTTTTCCATTCCAGCAAGGAATTCATCAAACAAGTATGCAGTATCCAGCGGTCCGCCGTGTGCTTCCGGATGGAACTGCACTGTAAAGGCATTGATTTTATGATAACGAATTCCTTCACAAGTGTGATCATTCGCATTCACATGGGAAACTGTGCCCACAGACGGATCCAGACTGTCACCAACCACCGCATAACCATGATTCTGACTGGTGACATAGGTGCGTCCACTCTGTAAATCAATAACCGGTTGATTGGCACCACGATGTCCGTACTTGAGCTTTTCTGTTCGTGCACCTTGTGACAATGCTAACAACTGATGCCCCAGACAGATCCCAAAAATCGGAATGCCCAGTTCTGCAACTGCCCGTACATTTTCAATGACTGCCTGATTTTCAGTGGGATCTCCAGGACCATTGGAAAGCATGATGCCATCCGGTGCCATTTCTTTGACTTCTTCTGCACTGGTCAGTGCTGGCAAAACAGTTACTTCACAGCCTCTTGCCACCAGTTCATTTCGAATATTTCTCTTATAACCGAAGTCAAAGAGAGCTACTCGATATTTTGGATTTGGATTGCTGTAAACGCGTTTTTTGTCGCCGGTTACGGTGCAGATGGCATTTTTTACTGTGTAGGAACGAATTTGTTCCAACAGAGCATCCTTCTGTGCATAGACATCTTCTGTGGTGATGGCACCATTCATAACACCATATTCCCGAATCTTTCTGGTCAGGCTGCGAGTGTCAATACTATGGATGCCGATGATATTCTGTTCTTCCAGAAAAGCATTGACATCCGACTCCATTCGGAAATTAGAAGGCGTATTGCACCATTCCCGTACAATATAACCACGAATATAGGAACGGTCAGATTCATTATCTGCTTCATTGACTCCGTAATTTCCGATGAGCGGAAATGTTTGAATTACAAGCTGTCCATAGTAACTCGGATCCGTCATGGTTTCCTGATAGGCAGTCATACCTGTTGTAAATACCACTTCACCGACTGCTGTCCCTTTGACGCCAAAATGAATTCCCTCCAGAATCGTACCGTCTGCAAGTAAAAGATACGCTTTTTCTCCCTGATTAAACAAAGACATGATTCCAGTCCTTTCCAAAAATTATTTAATATGGCTGCACAAATCTTCCCGCATGCGAATGGCTTCTCTGCGTGCTGCACCGGCAAAATCAGCTTCCGGACAGTCCATTTCTTTTTGATATGCACACATAATTCCACGAGAAGAGTTCACAATTGCTCCCAGTCCGTTTTGGTCAAAGGCAGCTGCAACACCAGCTGCACCGCCACCCTGTGCACCGTAACCCGGCACCAAGAAGAACGTATGTGGCAAGCGAACACGCAGTTCCCGAAGCTGTTCCGGATACGTTGCACCGACCACTGCACCCACTGCGGAGTAGCCAAATTCCCCGATCTGGTCAGCTCCCCACGTTTCGCACATATCCCCCATGACATCGTAAACAGTATCTTCGCCAATTTTCCGATCCTGCAATTCTCCGCTGGACGGATTGGAGGTTTTCACCAATACAAAAATACCTTTATCCTTTTCCGCACAAATCCGTAGCAGTGGACGAATTCCATCTGTGCCAAGATAACCATTGACCGTTAACGCATCTGCACCGAATGGTTCTAAGGTCTCTGTTCCAACGGATACACAGCCAAGATGTGCCGTTGCATAAGCTTCCATTGTTGCACCGATATCATTCCGCTTTCCGTCTGTTATCACAAACATATTTTTGCTTTTTGCATAAGCAATGGTCTCAGTAAGGACTCTTACGCCTTCATAGCCATACATTTCATAATACGCTGCTTGTGGTTTCACTGCTGGAACCATATCATACAGAGCATCAATCAATGCAAAGTTAAATTCCCGAATTGCATTGGCAGCTGCACGCAGCGTCATGCCATTTTCTTTAAAATGTTTTTCTTTTATAAACGATGGAACATAGTCAAGCTTTGGATCCAGTCCCACAACAGAGGGGTTGCCGGTTTCCTGAATGCGTTTGATCAATCTGTCAAATCCCATGCTTTTTCTCTCCTTTATTTTCAAGCTTCGTCTTGATACCGAACCATACCATTTGTCATAGTCAACACTACTTTTCCACGGAATTGCATCTGTTTAAAAATGGCATTCCGTGCCTTGGAATGCAGCTTTTCGGGGTCAACCACCCATTCTTTCTGCAAATCGACAAGCGTCAAATTTGCCGGTGCACCGACTTCCAGTGTTTGCTTTGGCAAATGCAGGATTTCTCTTGGACGTTCTGCCATCAATTTTACAATTTCCGGCAATGTTAGCAAATGCTGATGATAAAGCGTCAGCGTTGCTGCCAAAGAGGTCTCCATTCCAATAACCCCATTGGGAGCATAGTAAAAATCACTTTTTTCTGATGGTGTGTGCGGGGCATGGTCGGTGACAATACAGTCAATTGTCCCATCCAGTATACCGGCTAAGACCGCTTGTCGGTCTTCTTCTGTCCGAAGCGGCGGATTCATTCGATAATCTGCATCCTTTGATAATACTTTTTCCTCTGTCATCAGGAAATAATGCGGACAAGTTTCACAAGTGACTGCAATCCCTGCTTTTTTTGCTTGCCGAATGATTTCTACACTGCCTTTTGTACTGACATGAGCAATGTGAATGGCTCCATTTACGGAAGCAGCCAGAATGATCTCTCTCGCTGTGATATAATCCTCGGATGCACGATCCATGCCTTTCACTTGTAATTGCTCAGAAATGTTTCCTTTATTGATGATGCCACCATGGATAATTGACAAGTCTTCACAATGGGAAATCACCGGAAGATTGAGATTTTTTGCCTGCTCCAGTGCCGAACGCATTTGTTCCGCATTTTCAACCGGTCTGCCGTCATCCGAAATCGCACAAATGCCTGCCTCTATTAAGGCTGGATAATCACAAAGGGATGTTCCCTTCATACCATTGGTAATACAGCCGACCGGATGCACCTGCACGCCAGTTTGTGCTGCTTTTTCTAAAATATATTGTACTGTTTCTGGTGTGTCAATAGTCGGTTTGGTATTTGGCATACAGGCAACATCCGTGATGCCACCTGCTAATGCAGCTGCTGCACCAGTGATGATATCTTCCTTCTGGGTAAAACCCGGATCACGCAAATGAACATGCATGTCAAATAAGCCGGGTAAAATAGTAAGCCCATCTGCTGGAATCACCAAATCCGCTGCATCCTGTAACGTACCTGCAGCTACACGTTTTGTAATTTTTCCGTCTGCCACCAGAAAATCACTGCAAACGCCATATGCGTCTGTTACATTTTGCAATAAAATTGTCTGCATCAACAGCATCATCCTCTCTATCAGTTGTATGAATCATTAGAAAATAACAACACAATCTGTGTCATCTAATTCCTTGACAGAAACCTTCACTCTTTCTGTTTGTGCAGTGGGAAGATTTTTTCCAACATAATCAGGTCGAATCGGAAGTTCCCGATGCCCACGGTCAATCAAAACAGCAAGTTGAATGCTGTTTGGACGACCTCTTGCCAGAACCGCATCCATAGCAGCACGGCAACTCCTGCCGGTATAGAGTACATCATCTACCAAAATAATTTTTTTATCCTGTACAGAGAACTCAATTTTTGTTTTTTCTGTATGGTTGACCACTACTTTGTCATCCCGATAAGTTGTAATGTCCAGTGCTCCTAATGCAACTGGTCGGTGTTCCAATGCCGTGATTCGTTCTGCAATCCGATTTGCCAAAATCACGCCCCTGGAGTAAATACCGATAATTGCCAATTGCTCTGCACCTCGATTACGTTCCAATATTTCATAGGCAATGCGAGTCATAGCACGTTGCATAGCTGCTTCATCCATAATGGTTTTCAATGATGTGTCGCCTCCTTTCTTCTGCTCCTGTATGTTGTTCCATAAAAAATGCTTACCCATCCTTCGACGAGTAAGCGTGCTCCTACTGCAAATTGTTGCAATACACACTGCAAAATCAGATTGTATTTTTTTACAATCTGCCGCAAGCTTGAAACGCCTTTTCGACCTCTCTGGATCGACTTAAAGGAACCATTTTTGTTATTATACCACAGAAATAAAACGTTGTCAATTGTATTTTCCAAAAGGAACGAAAAAAACGAATTTTTTATTTTTATAGGAAAGAATCCATTCTCTATATAAAGAAAGGTAAAAAAATTGCACGTTTTCACTTGACAAGGACATTTTCACAGTGCTATGATAGTCATAAAACAATAGATGGAAGGATGATTTTAATGACAAAAAAAGAAATAGTAAAACGATACTTACTTCTGGTAATCAGTCTGTTTTTTTCGGCATTGGGCGTTGCCATTACAAAACATGGAGAATTGGGCGTCTCCCCAATTTCTTCAGTAGCAAATATAATGAGCTATCAGTTTTCTTCTCTTTCTCTTGGTGTTTGGCTTATGATTTGGAATGGTATATTGATTCTTGGACAAATTTTGCTGCTGCGGAGCAGGTTTCAGTTGATTCAATTACTGCAAATTCCAATTTCACTTTTATTTGGATTCTTTACCGATTTCGGAACTTGGTGCGTATCAAGGATTCCCATTGATTTTTATCCCGAAAAGCTGCTTTGTATCATAATCGGTGTCATTGTATTAGGATTTGGAGTTTCTTTATCTGTAATAGCAAATGTCATTATGAATTCTGGTGAAGCTTTTGTAAAAGCAGTTTCTGACTGCCTACATAAAAATTTTGGAGATGTGAAAATTGCATTTGATATAAGCTGTGTTCTCTTAGCTGTTCTGCTGTCTTTGTTGTTTTTTCATTTTTCGATTGTGGGCATACGAGAAGGCACCGTTATTTCTGCATTTTGTACAGGTATAGTTGTAAAATTTTTTACGAATCACCTAAAACATCCCTTAACGAATCTTCTCTGCTCTGAAAATAAATAGAAATAGAAAATGAAAAATTACACTTGACAATTTGTTCACGTTCTGCTATAATAAGCATATCAATCTGATAGGAATTATGGTGAGATGGAGTTGCCGATACGGTATGCAGATTCTCCCCTGTCCAAGATGAATTTTTTAAGGAGTTGTTTGCAATGAAAACATATCAAACCATTACAGACTTAATTGGGCATACCCCCTTGCTGGAACTGACAAACACAGAAAAAGAGGAACAACTTTCTGCTACATTGCTTGGAAAATTGGAATATTTCAATCCAGCTGGAAGTGTGAAAGATAGAATTGCAAAAGCAATGATTGATGAAGCAGAGGCAAAAGGTTTGTTGAAACCAGATAGTGTTCTGATTGAACCAACCAGTGGAAATACTGGAATTGGCTTGGCTTCTGTAGCAGCTGCAAGAGGTTATCGGCTCATTATTACGATGCCGGAAACCATGAGTGTAGAACGGAGAAATCTGATGAAAGCCTATGGTGCAGAATTGGTACTGACAGAAGGGGCAAAAGGCATGAAAGGAGCCATTGAAAAAGCGGATGAATTGGCTGCACAAATTCCGAATAGCTTTATTCCCTCTCAATTCACCAACCCAGACAATCCTGCTGCTCATAAAAAAACAACTGGTGTGGAAATCTGGGAAGATACAGATGGAAAAGTGGACATCTTTGTTGCTGGTGTCGGAACGGGTGGAACCATTAGTGGCGTAGGTGCCTACCTAAAAGAACAGAATCCCAATGTTAAGATTGTTGCAGTAGAGCCAAAAACGTCTCCTGTGTTGTCAGAAGGTTTTGCAGGTCCGCATAAAATTCAGGGAATTGGTGCCGGATTTATCCCAGAAACACTGAATACGGATATTTATGATGAAGTGATTGCGGTAGAGAATGAAGATGCATTTGAAACCGGAAGAAAAATTGCCAGAAATGAAGGGGTATTGGTTGGCATTTCTTCTGGTGCAGCTGTTTGGGCTGCTATTCAATTGGCAAATCGTCCGGAAAATAAAGGAAAAGTGATTGTTGCACTGCTTCCTGATACTGGTGAACGATATCTGTCTACGCCGATGTTTGCATAAAAATAATTTTATATGTTTCTATAAAAGCAGTTGGGATGAAATGATTTTCTGGCTGCTTTTTCTTTATATTCTGTACGAAAATATCGCTTTTTGTATTTTTTTAATCTGTCGTTCGCATGATGCTTGCTTTTTTTCACGACTTGTATTATAATAAAAGAACCATGTTCTTGATAAACCACAATGCATAATACGTCCAATCTGTCCTTGTCATTCAGAGGTTTCATTGGGGTTCTCTCAAAATTACCCTAAAATTTATACAATTGGAGGCAATTATTTATGTATCAGGAACTTTTGGATACCCTGCGAAACTTTACTCCTTTTTCTATTATCGTCAGTGCCATTGTGATTTTTATTGTTTTTCTTTGCGTGTTTGTAATTTTTTCTTTTGCAAAGCAGGAGAAACGGATTGAACAATTGCGATGGAATAAAGTCAGCAATCATATGGTGTTACGAGATGTCCAATCTGGAGAATGGATTCCATTGGAAGCCGATGAAATTTTGATTGGTCGTCATGGTTCTGCAGATATTCGTTTACCAGATATGAGTATCTCTCGTTATCATGCTGTCCTATATGTTTCCAATGGCATTTGGAGAGTTGTAGATTTAGATTCCAAATCCGGCACGTTTGTCAATGGCGTAAAAATTGATCACCAAGCCATTTTAAAACCAATGGATGAAATTTGCTTTGGTACACAAGCAGTCATCATTCAGCAAAGGAGGAATGCAAATGTATCATAATGGTTTACGCTATGGTCGAATCGCAGCACTTGTTTTCTTTACACACGTGATTATGCTATTAGCAGTATTATTCCGTGGCAACTATGAAACCATTCAGGATCTGATTCCTCTTTCCAGTGCAGTATTGGGATTAGATTTGGTTTATATCATTGTCCTTCGTTTTTTCTATAAACAGATGACCTATACAACAGACTTTCTGCTTTTGCTTGTTCTCAATATTAGTGTCATCTTCCAATCCTGTTTTGGTGGAATCGGATTTGCCAGCAAACATTATATTACTTGTATTCTGGCACTCATTTGCTGTCAAATTATGTTTTTGCTCACGAGAAATCATATTCGTTTGATGGCAATTAAAAAATATCTCTATATTGTTCTGGCAGTCATCATGTTAGCAATTGTATTTCTGACTGGCAGTCGTAGTATGTGGATTCAAATCGGTTCTATTAGTATTCAGCCATCAGAATTTATGAAGCCAGTTTTTGTATTGCTCTGTGCGACTTCGATTATGGAACAACATGAAAAAACAAAAGTATTATTTTTTTATGTTTCAAAAGAAGCACTATTATTAACAGGTTCTTTTCTGGCAATCTTTCTTTTACAGTGGTGGTGTAGAGACCTTGGCAGTTTGCCGACTTTTGCAGCAGCGTATGGATGTGCTGTCATCTGCCGTATCTGCTATCCAAAGGCAAAATTCTCAAAAAAGACACTTATTTTCCTTTGTTGTGCAGGTGTAGCAGTCGTATTAGCAGCAGTTAAATTTGCACCAGGTTATGTACAGGATCGTCTTTCTGTAGACATTTGGAATGATATGTATGGAAATGGGTATCAACAGTGTCGGGCATTGATGGCAATTGCAGAAGGGGGATTGTTCGGAAAAGGACCCGGATATGGTGATTTAATTGAAATTGCCGCAGCAGATACCGATATTGTCTTTTCGACAATTTGTGAAGAATGGGGATTTTTGGTTGCTCTGCTGGTTATTTTCTTTATTGTCAGTCTTTTGATTTTACCGATGATTAACAAACCAAGAAGCTATTATCATACTACTATGGTATTAGGGGTAGCAGCTGTATTTGTTGTACAAATGGCTTTGAACATTTTTGGTTCCTGTAATTTAATTCCCTTTACAGGTGTTACCATTCCTTTTATCTCACAGGGTGGTAGTTCTATGATTACTTGTGGTTTACTGGCAGGTATGCTAAAAGCAGGACAGTCCCCTGTTTTCCGAAAACCGGATGTTGTAGCAGAAAATACACTTTCTTTTAAAGTGCCATTTCGGAAAGAAGAACAGTCGGAAGCATCACAGAAATCAGAAAATTCAAATACTATTCCTCAAAATCCTATCTCATCGAATAGAAATGCTAACAGACCCAACAGCCAAAATCGTCCTCCACAAAGACCTGTTGCTCCAAACAGAAATGCCAATAACTCTATAAATCCTAATCTGATGCCTCACAGATCTGTAAATCCAAACAGAAATCTCAACAGGTCAATCAACTCAAATGGCATGTCACAAAGATCTACAAATCGAAATGAAAATGTTCATGAATCAATGAATCCAAATAGTGTCACACCTCAAAAACAAACTTATTATCGAAATCCCTATCAAAGATTGTATCAACCACACCAAAATCAGAACAAAACAGAACAAGGAGGGAACCACTATGAAAAGTATTAAACGTGGGGAACGGCTTACCATTCTGCTGATTATTCTCTTTTTGGTTGGAATGGTTGTGCTAGTGGCAAAAATCGTTACGGAAGCGACCTTTTATATGTCACATTCTAACAATGTGAATATCGGCTGTGTTTATGATCGAAATGGGGAGATTCTATTTGACCCAAATGCAACAGCAGAAGAATATGGAGCAGATTATTTTTTAGACATTGGAAATGTAATTGGAGATGACAGCGGACAAATGACAAATACATTAGTATCTGAAAATATTGACGATTTACAAAATTATCATTTGCTTTTTGGTGCTGTAGAAAATGGGAAAAGTGCTATCTATACAACATTAGACCATAATGCAAACCGAGCAGTTTATGATGCTTTTGGCAGTAAAAATGGTACGGCAATTGCTTATAATTATAAAACTGGTGAAATTTTAGTTTGCGTCAGCAAACCAAGCGTGAACATTCTGGATTATCAGAATGTAGAAACGCTTGAAACCGGTAGTTTACTTTGCAAGGCATTCTACGAGACAGCTCCTGGTTCTACACAGAAAGTCAGTACTCTGGTAGCAGCTATTGAAACCATTGGCTATGATGCAGTGTCACAGAAAAGCTATAATTGCGAAGGAACTTACTACAATAATTATAACAATAAAATTATGTGTCATAAATTAAGTGGTCATGGTTGGCAAAGTGTCTCACAAGCGTTTCAAAATAGCTGCAACCCTTGGTTCGCACAGCTGGTACAAGACTTATCATTGGATGGCATCGAACGGGTATTTCAAAAAATGGGATATCAGATTAATGGAGAAGGCAATGCGACGATGGATATTGATGGTATTACCTGCTTTACTGCCTCTACAGAGTTGACAGATGTAAATGACTTTGATACACAATGGGGATGCATGGGTCAGAGTAAAACAGTGATTAGCCCATGTCAGCTTATGATGTGGGAGAGTGCAATTGCAAATGGAACAGGAGAAGTCACACAGCCTTATTTCATCTCTTATAAACAAAACTTATTTGGAACTATTACAGATAAGGCAAAAACAGAATATTCAGAACCAATCTTTTCTGCAGATACCGCACAAAAAGTGCGAGAGATTATGCGAGAAAACGGAGATGCAAAATATTCCTCTATCAACTATCCAGTCGGCGTTAAAAGTGGCACGGCACAGGTGAAAGACGGAAAAGAAGAAAATTCTCTTCTGGTTGGCTTCTGTGATGACAATAGTCTTTCAATTGCATTTTGTGTTGTCATTGAAAATTATCAAGAATCAGATGGTATCTCTACGAATCAAATTGTGCGTACTATGCTGAATGCTTTGTCGAGTTAAAAGTAATAATAAAAATTTACCCCCCGGTTAAAAGCCGGGGGGTTTCTAAATACAGAAAAATCCGTCACCTTGTGTGACGGATTTTTCTGTATGGTTGGAGTAGCTGGATTCGAACCAGCGGAATGACGGAGTCAAAGTCCGTTGCCTTACCACTTGGCTATACCCCAGTGACATCTTTTACATTATATCATAGGAAATCCTCTTTGTCAAGTAGAAAAATAAAAATTTACAATTACAATTTTAAAGTCATTCGTACAGCGATTTTACGATAACAGACAAAATTCAACAATTCCCTATTGACTTTTTTCCGGAATCATGGTATAGTATTAGAGTTAGCAAAAAAACAGTTGTTTTCTGTACATGTACAAAATAACGGGATCAATCAATAGAAAGGAGCCGGTTTTCCGTCTTGTTTCCGATTATGTGAAAAACAAGACTCGGAACAGAAATGCCGGATGCAGCGTTATGCGTGCACAGTTCATTGTGGTAAATACTTCCGTTCTGCCGGAAATCTTTGAAAAAGTTCTGGAAGTTAAAAAACTGGTTGCAGATCATTCTGAAAAAAGTTTTGCTTCCGCTTGTAAGCGTGTAGGAATCTCCAGAAGTGCTTTTTATAAATATCGTGATTATGTATTTCACTACGAAGACAAAATGACACAGAGAATTGTCAACCTGAATGCAGTGTTACGAGACGAAGCAGGCGTTTTGTCCAGTGTGTTAATTGCTTTACACAACCTTCACGCCAATATTTTGACCGTCAACCAAAGCATTCCCGTAGACGGCGTTGCAAGCGTTTCTCTTTCGCTTCAGTGTGGTGATGACACTGTCAATTTGACACACATCACGAAAACACTCTCTGCTCTATATGGAGTAGTAGAAGTAAAACTCATTTCTGGACAATAATAAAATCAACATGCGGTTCGCATATACCCGCTTAGAGAATTAGAAAAAATTGATTTTGGAGGAATTTAGTAATGCAGAAGAAAAAACAAATTGCCGTGTTGGGATACGGTGTCGTAGGTTCTGGTGTTGTGGAATTGTTTTATCAGAACCAGAAAAAAATTGAAAAAAATACTGGATACCCAATGGATGTGAAATATATTTTGGATCTTCGGACATTTGAGGGAGATCCCTATGCAGAAAAAGTTGTACATGATATTCATGTGATTTTACAGGATCCAGAAGTCGGCTATGTGGCAGAATGCATGGGTGGGGTACATCCGGCATTTGAATTTGTCAGCGAATGCCTGAAAGCTGGAAAAAGCGTTTCTACCTCTAATAAACAACTGGTTGCAGAAAAAGGGGATATCCTTTTGCAACTAGCAAAAGAAAATGATTGTAACTTTTTCTTTGAAGCAAGCGTTGGCGGTGCCATTCCAATTATGCGTCCATTACACACCTGCTTGGCTGCAAATGATCTTTATGCAATCGCAGGCATTCTAAACGGGACAACAAACTTTATTTTGGAAAAAATGTTCTGCGACCAAATGGCATTTGCAGATGCACTCGCACTCGCACAGCAACTCGGTTACGCAGAACGAAATCCTGAAGCTGACGTGGATGGTGCAGATGCCTGTCGGAAAATTTGTATTCTTTCCTCTCTCGTATTTGGAAAACATGTTTATCCGGAAAGTGTGTATACAAAGGGCATTCGGGATATTCAGTTAGAAGATGTGAAATTAGCACAGCAACTCGGCGGCACCATTAAGTTGATTGCACAAGTTGTTCGACAGGAAGACGGAACCATTCTGCCGTCTGTAATGCCGATGGTTGTTATGCAGGACAGCTTACTATCTCATGTAAACGGCGTGTTTAATGCCATCATGGTATGGGGTGACGGAATTGATAAAACCATGTTCTACGGTCGTGGTGCGGGTAAAATGCCGACTGCAAGTGCTGTATTGGGTGATATTATTGATGCAGTGAAAGCAGATGGTACTGTGCAGGCACAGACGTGGGAATCTGCTTCTAATGCAGACTTCATTGCAAGTATGGATTCCTTTGCAGCACCTCGGATGTTCCGTACAACAAACTGTGCTGCTGATATTGCAAAACAGGCTGCCGGTCAGGTTGGTGTGACAGTGCGGATGCACACAGAAGGTGGATTCTTAGTTTCTGCTTGCACAGAACGCATTGCTGCGAAACTGGCAGATGCTCTGCAAAGCCTTGGCGTAACAGTTTGTACACAGATTCCAGTATTAAAAGATTATTCCAAGTTCTCAGAATAAAACGATAATACATTTCTATCAGAAAAAGCTGCTCCTAACATTAATCAGGAGCAGCTTTTCTTTTTTTATTTTAGATGTGAATTAAAAAATCATCCAAGCGGTATCAACTCAGAAACGGATGCATTTCCCTGTGCATCCTGCACCACAAACATGCAGACATAATTTTCTGGATGTTCGATTGGACAAACTTCCAATTCGTATCCATTCTGCAAGTTTTGTTCAAATCCCATAATCCAGCCTGTTTCTTCCCAATCGAAAAACGGTAGCAATTTTCCATCTGCATCCCGTGTCAAATAGCTGCAACGACCAGCCACAGACATCAACGTGTAATCATCCAAATCCAATAGTTCCTTGCTGGGCGTTCTAATCTCCTTGTCACTGGAAATCGGAACAGCCTGCCGGATGATACCATTCGGATATTTGCTGTTCACAACAATCTGTAGATTTGCTGCATTGGAATCAAAATTGCCGTCTGCTGTATCGAACAAGACTACAGAAGTCAGATAGCGTTTTTCTACAGAAGAAGAATCATTGTCAATCAATACCATCGGCGTTGCGGAACGTTCTCCAGTGGAAGTATCCTTCATGTAAACAACATTATCGCTGTAGTAAGCATGCAAAACGCCGTTTTCATCCATCTTTACATTTTTTCCGCCATGAATGAAAATATACATGTCATCTTTTCGTGGATCGCTTGCGATGTCACCAGTATCTAAAAATCCGCCCGCTTCCGCCTTACAAAGAATATAGTAGGTTGCAGTCCCGAAATTCTGCTGCTGTTCTGGTGTCAGCATCAAGGAGATATCGCTGCCACTCTGCTGCACTGCTGGTGTTTCGGACGGCTCTGCCTCTGTTTCTGATTGGCTGATTTCCGGTTCTGTTTCGACAGCAGATTCTTCCGTTGATGGTTCTTGTTCCGGTTCTGCAATCGGTGTGACATTGGTTTCTGCATCGGCAATGTCCCAATCTTGTGTAATGGTTTCTCCGTTTTCAATGGCACTGCAATTTTTCAGAAATGCTGTATAGTTTTCTGAAAATCCAATGGATTCCTGCATTTCTAAACAGTAGGAGGTATACTTCTCTTCTGTCTGATACGGGTAGCAGACAGAAATACCGTTGGCATTTGCAACATTGCTACGCTGATAAACCACCATCTCTTGCAATGCTTTTTCTGCTTCTTCCGCAGAAGAGGACGTGCTCTCTGAAAACAGTTGCAACAAATGTATGGTATCCACCAAACTATAATTAAAGTCCGTAGAATAACTGCCGAATCGTTTTGCCCGATTGCGGCTGCGAACAGCAGCCGGAAACGTTTCTGCTGTCAACTGGCTGTCCACGTTGCTGAAAAAGGCATCCCATGCATCCTCTGCAGCCTGATAGCGATTTAAATCCAAACAAGACAGGGTCAAGTCACAATATGCCTTGGGATAGGCTGCAAAGGCAGCTTCTCCAAATTCCATGTATGTATCAATAATGGCTTTCCCCATCCGTGCTCCGTCCATATCCGGCTCAGATAACTGGGAAAGGAATGCATAGTTCCAGCCCCAGCCCGGCTCAGTTTCCTGTGAGGAAATCAAATAATTGGTATACGGTGCAAAGGCATCTGCAAGCTCCATTGAACTCATCAGACAGGCATCAAAGCCAATCCATTCCAGCTTGTTGTCTTCCCCCAATGCCTCCGCTAACGCTGTCTGCATTTCTGACAATGTCAGGATATCTTCATAATTCTCATCGACCCCAAACCCAAATACAGGACCAGCACCATGATTCCACAGAATCAGACTGTATTTATCAGACTGATAATGTTCCAGACCGTAGGAAAGAAAAGAACGCAGCGTTTCTGCTTCTCCCATATTTTCTGCATCCATGCTCTCTTTTTTGGAAAATCCTTTTTCCGTCAATTCCAGAATCGTATTTTCTTCCGCAGAAAGTCCGGACATCTGCCAGTCAGATGCTCCGCCAGTGTAGATGACAATATGATTATTTTCTGTATCTGGCAATGCCTCCTGCATCTCCTGCAAGTCTAAGCTGGCACTGCCATGATGGGATTCCAAATCCGAACCCACCATGTAAATCAAAATGGTCTGGGAATAGACCGTTCCGGTCTGTTCCATGTCTGTTACCTGATCTACAATGTGATCGACTGATTCACTCGCATTGTTTTCGACAGCCATGCTGCTGGCATCATCAAATAGTCCTTTTTTAGCGGTAGAGCCGCTGTCCTCTTCTTTTGGGATGCAGGCAGTTAGCAAGACCGCCGCCACTGCAACTGCCACACACTTCCAACTGGATTTTCTTTTCTTCATATCATTTCTCCTTCTCCTTAATTGCCCGTTCTCACAGGCAGACCACAAGCAGCAGACGGACGCTTTTTTGTCTGCTGTAAGCAGTTCTATTCATAACACT
>JAEDGE010000038.1 GCA_016297675.1 Oscillospiraceae bacterium | reverse complement strand
CTGCTCCGTTTCCACCGTTCATCCAGACTATTATCACAAATGGCGGTCTGATTGCCTCCATTCAGAATGGTTCTGTGAAGTAATCTGTTAAAAACTATTTGTGCATTTGAAGCAATCTATGGAACAAACGTGAACGTGTAACACTGGACAAAACTGTGCAAAAAATAACAGGACAGTGCTCCCCCTGTTCTGGTATAATCAGAACAGGAGGTGAGAAATATGGAATGGATGCAAGCATTGCGGCAGTCCATTGACTATATGGAACAGCATTTACTGGAACAAATCAGTATTACAGAAATTGCCGCAGCGGTACATATCTCCCCATTTTATTTTCAGCGTGGATTTCAAATTGTAACCGGCTACTCTGTCAAAGAATACCTACGGAATCGGCGGTTATATCTGGCTGCACTGGATTTGCTGGCAAAGAAAGAAAAAGTCATTGATGTAGCATTTCGCTACGGTTACGAAACACCCGAAAGCTTTGCAAAGGCATTTATTCGATTTCATGGTATTTCGCCCAGTCAGCTTCGCAGTCATGCTTCGCAAATTCGCCCCTTTCTCCCTCTGAAAATTACTATTTCCATTCAAGGAGGAACAGATATGGATTATACCATTCAAAACATGGAGTCGTTCCAGCTGATCGGATTTTCAAAAACCTTCTCGGAAACCGATTCCTATGAAAAAATTCCGTTGTTCTGGGCAGAATTTGCACAGAATTGTCAGCAGCAAAAATATTCTGCGGATTGGATGGCAGCTCTGCTGCGATACAAAATTGGACAGTTCGGCATCTGTATTGATACTAACCGTGACGGCACGTTTCGGTACATGATTGCCGGAAAATATGACGGCGGTGCTGTGCCAGACGGTATGGAACTGTATACTCTGCCAGCTTTCACATGGGCAATCTTCCGCTGTGTCGGTCCGCTTCCGGCTGCACTGCAAACTATTAACACACGGATTTTCAAGGAATGGCTGCCGGGAAATCCACGCTATGAGCTTGCCGACGGCTACAGTGTGGAATGGTACAGTGAGAACCCTGACATGCAGTCTCCTGACTACGAAAGTGCAATCTGGATTCCGGTACAGGAAAAGGCGACAAATCTTCGCTGACAATCCCTCCACCGTTAGCGGATGAAAAACATCAAGGTTCTGATACCCTCAAGGGCAGAAAACAGGCGGTGGCATCTACAAAAGGGACACAATCCAGTTGCTCCTATCGAATGCACGTTTAACAAGTCTTTCAACAGGAAACAAAATGCCGATGCAGTGGAATGCTGCATCGGTTTTTTGCAGAGAACCACGGAATTTTTGCAAAAACCTTGTAATTCACACCGATATGATGTATAATAAAGAGGTATCTGGAGAAATCACCGGTACTTTTACTGGTAGTCTCTCAAAATTCAAAGAAAAAGGAGTCTTTCCCATGAATTATAACATTGCGTTACTCAAGGGCGACGGTATCGGCCCGGAAATCGTAGACAGTGCAGTGGCTGTTCTGCAAAAAATCGGAGAAAAGTATGGTCATACCTTTACCTGTACCCCTTATCTCATTGGCGGTTGTGCCATTGATGCAACCGGTATTCCGCTTCCAAAAGAAACCGTGGACGGCTGTCTGGCAAGTGACAGCGTATTGCTCGGTGCGGTCGGCGGTGCAGTGGGGCATTCCAAGTGGGACGAAATGCCGCCGCATCTGCGTCCGGAAAAGGCTCTGCTCGGCATTCGGGAAGCCATGGGACTGTTTACCAACCTGCGTCCGGCAAAACTCTATCCGGCACTCAAGGGTGACTGCCCGCTGAGAGAAGATATTGTAGCAAAAGGCTTCGATATCATGATGGTACGGGAACTGACCGGCGGTATTTACTTCGGCGAACGAGGCAGAAGAACCGGCAAATACGGTGAGGAAGCCTATGACACCGAATGCTACAGCCGCATGGAAGTAGAGCGGATTGCCAGAGTTGCCTTTGAAACGGCACAGAAGCGGAACAAGAATGTCATTTCCATTGATAAGGCAAACGTACTGGAAAGCTCTCGTCTGTGGAGAGAAGTGGTACATGAAGTGGCAAAGGATTATCCAGATGTCACCTGCACCGATATGCTGGTAGACAATGCAGCGATGCAGCTGGTTAAGAATCCGAGACAATTCGATGTCGTGGTCACCTCCAATATGTTCGGTGATATTCTGTCCGATGAGGCTTCTCAGATTACTGGCTCCATTGGAATGCTGCCGTCTGCTTCTCTGGGCAGCACAAAGCGTGGTCTGTATGAACCGATTCACGGCTCTGCACCGGATATTGCTGGGCAGAATAAGGCAAACCCAATTGCAACGATTCTCTCTGCTGCAATGATGCTGCGGTATTCATTTGGTCTGATGGACGAGGCAAAGGCAATTGAAGATGCTGTGGATAAGTATCTGGAAGCTGGCTACCGGACAGCAGATTTGGCAAAGGAAGGTGTCACACCGCTGACCTGCACAGAATGTACCGCAAAAATCATCGAATTGTTGTAAGCAAAAATGGATAAAAAAACGCTGTACGGTCTGCAAAATGCCTTGCAGCTGCGTTCCTATCAATCGTCTGACCTGCCGGACTTAGGGAAATTGTTCTATGAAACCATTCATAGGATCAATCAAAAAGACTACACACCGGAACAACTACAAGCGTGGGCACCTACAACAGCAGTACCTGCGGCATGGCATGAAAAATTTCTCCATACCTTTACGCAAATTGCAATCCTTGAAAATAAGATTGTGGGATTTGGCAATCTTGAACAAACTGGGTATCTCGATTGTTTGTATGTGCATCATGCCTGCCAGTCTTGTGGGATTGGAACTGTAATCTGTGACAAATTAGAACAATACGCCATGCAGCAAGGAGCACAACAAATTACCGTACATGCTTCGATTACCGCAAAGCCGTTTTTTGAAAAGCGAGGATATCTGCTTCTACAAGAACAGCTTGTGGAACGGCATGGCGTTTTCTTAAAAAATTATAAAATGCAAAAAACGGGGTAGCATTCCTGCTGTGCCCCCATTGCATTTTGAAAAGAGGATGACCCTTTTATGACCTTAAAAGAAGAACTGGGGTATGGGCTGGATGCACTGGTGCTGTTTCGTGGTTTGCAGCAAAATCCAGTCATCCATGCACTCATGGACTTCTGTCATATCGAACGAAAAGATATGGCAAAGCAAATTCGGGCATACAGTGCCATTGTGGCAGCACTCTATGCCGCAACAGATAACCTGACAGACTATATTGAAAAAATGGTACTGGAAGAAGAAACCGTTTATGTGCAACGAATCGGTGCAGGGGAACCCGTTTCCGAAGCGATGAAAAAATGTCTGGAAACCGAACTGCATTTGTTCCAGAAAATCGCCATGCTGACTGCCTCTCAGCTTCAGGCAGAGATGCCGTTCTTTCCAGATTTGCCGACTTGGAACAACCGTAAAATTGATTTGGAAGCTGCCTATCATGAGCGAGTGGCTGCCATTGACCGGCACGGCTATGGACTATACGCCCAGTATCATATGTTCACGCTGGACACCACCGGCGAAATTATCCCGATTTGTTACCCCGATCCGATTTCTCTTGACCAGATGGTGGGCTATGAACGGGAACGAAACATTGTCATAGACAATACGAAGGCTCTACTTGCTGGAAAATATGCTGCCAATGTGCTGCTTGCCGGAGATGCTGGAACCGGAAAATCCGCAACTGTCAAGGCAATTGCAAATGCTTATCGAGAGCAAGGCTTGCGTCTAATTGAGCTGACAAAAGACCAGCTGCGGTTTATTCCACGCATTATGGAACATCTCTGCCGCAATCCACTGAAGTTTATTCTGTTTATTGATGACCTCACATTCTCGGAGAATGATCCGAATTTTGGCACGTTAAAGGCAACGCTGGAGGGCAGCATTGCAGCAAGAATGAAAAATACAGTCATCTATGCCACCAGCAACCGTCGCCATCTTGTGAAAGAAACGTTCGATGATGGCTCGGACAAGCACCAGAATGACACAGTACAGGAGCGAATTTCTCTTTCGGAACGGTTCGGCATTACTGTAACTTATACCAGACCGCAGAAATCGCTGTATCTGGACATTGTACACAGTCTGGCAGAACAGGCTGGACTGCAAATCGATGCTGCCAAACTGGATGCGGAGGCAGAACAGTTTGCACTTGGAAAGTGCGGCAGAAGTGCCCGTGCTGCCAGACAGTTTATTGATACGCTGCTGACAAAAGAGCCGGCAGTCATGGAAGGAGCAGAAATCGCATCATGTTAACACTGGATAAAATTTATAAAGCAAGCCATGTTCTGCGGAGCGTTATCCGCAAAACCGATTTGATTCATGCACCGCTGGTCAATCCAGACAGCAAAATCTATCTAAAAACGGAAAATCTGCAAATCACTGGTTCCTTCAAAGTGCGTGGTGCCTATTACATGATGTCTCAGCTGACAGAAGAGGAAAAGGCAAGAGGCGTTATCGCCTGCTCTGCCGGCAACCATGCACAGGGTGTGGCTCTGGCAGCTGCAAAAAATCATATGAAAGCTTTAATTTGCCTGCCGGATGGTGCTCCGATTTCTAAGGTACAAGCAACCAAAAGCTACGGTGCAGAAGTTTGCATGGTCAATGGTGTCTATGATGATGCCTATCAAAAGGCACTGGAACTCAAAGAAGAAAAAAACTATACTTTTGTACATCCGTTTGATAACGAAGATGTCATTGCCGGTCAGGGTACCATTGGTCTGGAAATTCTGGATCAGATGCCGGATGTCGAAGCTGTCATTGTCCCAATCGGTGGCGGTGGTTTAATTTCCGGTGTGGCATTTGCTATCAAGAACCTGAACCCGAAGATCAAGGTTTATGGCGTACAGGCAAGCGGAGCACCCAGTATGCGAAACTCCATTCGGGATGGTAAAATTGAATGCCTGAATAGTGTGTCAACCATTGCAGACGGCATTGCCGTCAAGGAACCGGGTGAGCATACGTTCCAGTATGTCAGCCAATATGTGGATGAGATCGTAACGGTAACGGATGATGAAATCTCTGCTGCCATTCTGGCATTGATTGAACGCCAAAAATTGATTGCAGAGGGAGCCGGTGCAGCTTCTGTGGCAGCTGCCATGTTCAACAAAGTCCCGATTCAAGGGAAAAAGACCGTTTGTCTCGTATCCGGCGGCAACATTGACGTCACCATTTTATCCCGTGTCATCAAGCGTGGTTTGCTGATGTCCGGCAGAACTTGTACCTTAAATATTGAGCTGCTGGACAAGCCGGGGCAACTCAAACTCGTTTCAGAGATCATTGCCGATTTAGGCGGAAATGTCATCTCCATTCACCACGAACGTGCCAACGAGGGCAGCGATGTAAACGGCTGTTTCCTGCGGATTACGTTGGAATCGAGAGATTACGCACATATTCAGGAAATTCGGGATGCTCTCACAAAGGCTGGGTTGAAACTGGCGGACTAATGTCTTCCAGTTACGATACGATACAACAAAATAGAAAGGAAGTCTTTTTATTTATGGAAACCATTTATACAAAACAAGCACCGGATGCCATTGGTCCCTATTCACAGGCAGTGAAAGTGGGCAACACCCTATATTCTTCCGGTCAGATTGCCATCAATCCGGCAACCGGTACGGTAGAAGCCACCGACATTGAAGGGCAGTCCCGTCAGGTTATGCAGAATCTGGCAGAAGTACTCAAGGCTGCTGGCGGCAGCTTTGACAATGTGGTCAAGACCACTTGCTTTCTGAAGGATGTGGCAAAGGATTTTGCTGCATTCAATGCAGTTTATGCAGAAGCAATGGGCGACAACAAACCAGCAAGAAGCTGTGTCGGCGTGGCTGACCTGCCAAAGGGCGTACTGGTGGAAGTAGAAGTCATTGCGGTTATTGACTGATAATAGAAATTAAAGTATTATAAAAATAACATCTATACAAATTAGTAAATATTCATTTCATGTAATCATTGTTCATAATTGGTGACGCCATACAAAAAGGGTGATGTCATGCAATTACGAATCCGTGACCTGCGGGAAGATCATGATTTGACGCAAAAACAGATCTCTGCTTATCTGATGTGCGATCAGTCTCTCTACTCCAAATACGAACGCATGGAACGAGAACTGCCGCTGCATCTTGCTGTCAAATTAGCCCTTTTTTATCATGTTAGTCTGGATTATCTTGTTGGGCTAACCGATGAAAAGCAGCCGTATCCCGCAAAAAAGTAACTGCTTTTCGCAAAAAAAGCCGTTCTGTTTAAATACAGAATGGCTTTTTTTATCTCATCATACAAGCATGGAGAAATGTTCATTTCATGCTCCATGTTGATACCTTCTTGCAATTTTCCCATAAATATGCTATACTATACTGGATTTCAATGAAAGGAAAGATTCCCCATGAACAAAAAAATCGCAATCATCGGAGCTATGCCCTCAGAACTGGCAGACATTCGGGCAGCTCTCCCCCACTCCCAAATTGTCAAAAAAGCTGGGTTTGACTACTATGTCAACGCCCTCGAAAACGGTACCCAAGTCATTCATGTTTGCAGCGGCATTGCAAAGGTCAATGCAGCAGTCTGCACACAGGCTTTGATTGACACCTTTCAGCCAGATGCTGTCATCAATGCTGGCATTGCCGGCGGCATGCATACGGATGTCAAAGTCTGTGATATTGTCATTTCCGATTCTGTTTTACCCCACGACCTCGACCTGCATTTCTTGCAGGACTATCCACCGTACTGCGGTATTTATCCGGCGGACAAGGCACTGATGCAAACCGCTGCGGAAACCTGTGAAAAACTGGGGATGCAGTACCACTTTGGACGCATTGTTTCCGGCGAAGCCTTTATCTCTGACAATGCTGTAAAACAGTCCATTCAGGAACGCCTGCACCCAATGGCAGTGGATATGGAAAGCTCCGCTGTCGGACACTGTGCCTATCTGAATCAAGTCCCATTTGTCAGCATTCGCTGCATTTCCGATAATGCAGATGATGAAGGGGCAATGTCCTTCGACCAATTTGAAAAAATTGCTGCAAAACGGGTTGCTGACTTGGTACTTGCCATTGCAGGAATTCTGTAAATAATATACACAAAAAAACAAACAGACAAACACTTTTTCAAGCGGCTTTGCATAAAATAACAACAATCACACTATGAGGGGAGTTATTTCATGCAGCCGCTTTCTTTTTTTTTCGATGATACCATGCCGCTCCGCCTTTCAGAGACAGAGGCTTCATTTTTCCTACTGCACGGCGGTACGACTGCCCTGAAAGAGCGGCTGCTACAGGCAGTTGCAACAGCACAAGTAAAAACCGAACAACAACAATTTTACTACGCACAATCGCTCTGCTGCTTATACTTTCCAGTTCAAAAACAGGTATTTTTAGATGCCGATTTGCTCACCCTGCTCCCTCGGCTGGGGTGTCCGGAACTGGACACCCGTCATATTCCACTGCATCACTGCTATGACCGGAATGTTCTGCGTACCCATGCCGAAGCGATTCGTTACAGTTTCACAGAATTACAGGAAAACAGCGAACATACCATTCTGCTGCAAACTGCCGCAGAACAGGCATTCTCCCATTTCTGTATGCTCACAGAAACGGCAGTTCGTGCGGATGCTCTCCCGACTCTTCCCCTGCCGGAACACGCTCACGAAAGCGGAACCCTGCAAGTACGACAGCTACAGGGCTGCACGCCAGAAGGTATTCTCATGCAGCCGCTGCCTGCGGACTGGAATACAACCGTCCTGCTGGATCCTTGGTATACTGCCGGCAGCAGCCTGCTGGAACAACTTTCACTGGAAGCCGTCCGAAAAGGCTGGCTCAGCATTCTCTGCACGCATCCCCTGCAAGCAGACACGCTGCCAGTGCAGCTGCTTTTACCAGAACGAAAACAAGCCTATATTATACAGGGCAGTTTATTCGGCGAGCACTTTCCGGACTGCGACACCATTTCCCTACAAAACTGCTATCAGGAACACTTATTGCAATCTGAAATGGTGCAAATGCAGTTGACCGCTGCCCTACTGCAAAACAGCATGAAAGCCTATACTGGTATGCTGCGAGTTGCCCAAGGTGTCCGCAAGGTGATGCAACAATATTATCAGGCAGCCGAAAAGCCAATTGCCATTCGGGAATTGACATCGCAGCTGATTTGTGCTTGTGGAACATAAGTAATTTCAACATATATTTTTTATAAAAATATATGTTATCACTGTCAATTGCAAATGGAACTGGCAAACATGCTATACTGTATAAAAAATTTCTACTTTTTCATTCCCACACAAACCGCACGGCTGCCGTTTGGCGTTTTCTCCACTCGAATTTGTGCATCAAACCGCTCTGCCAATGCCGGCACATGAGAGATAATTCCTACCATGCAATCCTGACCGGAAAGCTGCTGCAACAGCCGAATGGCATTTTCCAGTGCCGTTTCATCCAGTGAACCAAAACCTTCATCAATGAACATTGCCTGAATCTGTACACAGCCACTCTGCTGCTGCACGGCTTCGGAAAGCCCCAGTGCCAGTGATAACGATGCCAAAAAGGTTTCTCCGCCGGAAAGCGTCTTCACGTCCCGTGCTGTCCCAGTATATTGATCCAATACATCCAAATTCAAACCGGAAGAAAGATTGCGACGTTCCTCCTCCTTCCGCCGCATCAACTGATACCGTCCATTGGAAAGCTGGTACAATTTCTGATTCGCATGTTCCAAGATTCTTGTAAAGTAATAGGTCTGTACATATCGTTCAAATGAAATGCGTTCTCCGCCATGGTCCGTACTGGTTCCATTCAGCATACTATATAATTCTTTGTATTCCTGACAGATTGTCTGTGTCTCTTCCAGTGTCTTTATCTCCAACCGCACGGACACAAACACTGCCTGCATCTGCTGCAAATCTGCTTTTCTGACAGCGATTTGCTTCTGCTGCTGCAACAACGTCCGGCGGCTTCCCTGCACAACCTGCTCTGCCTGCTGGACATCATACAGTGGCTTTCCGGCAATCTCCGTTTGCAGCCGCACAAGATCTGTCTGACAAACTGCAATCTGCTTTTCCAATTCCTGCTGCTGCATCTGTGCTTGTTTCTGCTTCTGCTGTGCCTGTTCTATTTTTTGCTGCAAGCACTGCAATTGTGCCTGTGCCTCTTGCAGCGTTGCATACTGTAATGCACTGCGTGCACAGGTCAATTCTGCCTGTCTGCTGCTGATTTGCTGTGTCAGTTCCTGTACCTCTCGTTCGCCTGCCTCATAGGTATTCTGCAAAATGGGCAGTGCCTCCTGTTTCCGCTTCCATTCTGCCTGTTTTTCCTCCAGCTCTCGTAGCTTGTCCTGTTGCTCTGCCTGCTGTTGAGTCAGAGCAGTCATTTTTTCCTGTGTTTTTTCCTCCATTTCCTTTAGAATTTCCAGTGTAGTGGTTTCCTTCAGCTTCTGCTGCTGCAACGCTGCCTGTTTCTGTGCTTGCAGCTGTGCACAAAGTGCTTGCTGTTTCTCCAGCTGGCTCTTTTGTTTCTGCATATCCTGCAAAGCAGTCTCCTGTTTTTTTCTGGCACGCTGAAACTGCTGCTCTGTGACAGTCTGTTCGGTCTGTGCTGCCGGATGCGGATGCTCGATTGCTCCGCATACCGGACAAGGTTTTTCTGGCTCTAACTGTGTTGCCAGATTGCCTGCCATGCTCCGGAAAAACTGCTGTTCTACGGCTTCATAAGCTGGCTTTTCTACCTGATAATACTTCGTATGAGCCGCCTGTGCAGACACGGCAAACTGCTGGCAAAGTTCCTCTGCTTCTTGCACCTGCACAAATTGTGTTTGCAGCGTCTGCAAAGTTGCAAGTACCTGCTGTTTCTGCACAATGGTATGCCGCACTATTTCACAAGCAGCTGCCAATGCAGCGTGTTCTTCTAACGCTTTTTGCAAAAAAGTACACTGCTGTCTGGTCTGCTCCAGTGTTGCTTTGCAACGTACCTGTTCCTGTTGACAAAGACTATATTTTTTTTGCAGCTCTGCAAGCACATTCTGCAATTCCGCCATATGCTGATATTCCGGCACGCTGCTTTCCAGCAGCGTTTTTTCCTCCTGCCATACTGGTATTTGTGCTGCCTGTTCTTCTGTACGCTGTACCAGCTCCCATGTCACTGCCTGTTTCTGCTGCAATACCGTCAACTGTTTTTGCTGTCGTTCCAAATTGTATAAGTTATCATTATGCTGTTTCCCCTGTGCAATGCACTGGACAAGCCGGTCAATCTTTTGCTGCAATCCTGTCTGCTCCTGCTCCAGCTTTGGCAGCTGCTCCATATTTTCCGTATAATCTTTCTCCAACAGGTTGCAGAGTTCCTCTGCCACTGCTGCACCATACATCTCTAACTGTGTCTGATAAGACTGCTTGCGAACAGCATCATGTGGTGTAACGGATTTCAATTTTGTTTCTATGGAAAGCTTTTGTGCATCCACTTCCTGTTTTTTTGCGTCATAGTATTGTTTTAAACCATCCCGAATGGATTGACAATATTCTGTGTGAAATAATTTGCTGAGAATCTCACTTTTTTCCACAGAATTGGAAAGTAAAAACCGCCGAAATTCCCCCTGTGCAATCATGACGATCTGCCGGAATTGCTTGCTGTCCATGCCAATCAAGCGAACAATTTCCGCTGTCACAGGGGTGACACCACTGCAAATACAGTCTCGTCTCTCCGGCAGTATCTCATACAAAACCGCATCTGCTTTTTGTTCCATGGTTCCAATGCCACGCTGCTTCTGCCGCTCATAGGAAGGACTCCGATCCACCAGATAACATTTTCCATTACAAGAAAATTTCAACCGTACTTTTGTTACCGCTGTACTATCTGTCAGATACTGGCTGCGAAATTGTTTCGCCTCCCGATCCGAACCGCTTGCTGTCCCATATAAGGCAAAACAAATCGCATCAAAAATCGTTGTCTTGCCGGCTCCGGTTTCCCCAGTAATCAAGAATACTTCGCCATCCTGCCACGCTTCAAATGAAATTTTACAAGCATTTGCAAATGCTCCAAATCCGTATAATTCCAGTTCCAGTGGTTTCATGCCAGTTCCTCCTCTTCCAACAGTTTTTCCAGCCGTGAAAGCTGTTCGGGTTTCTCCAGTAAATCATAGTGATAGACATTCTGATAAAATTCTATCAGCAGTTCCTTCAACGACTGTTCCGGAACATGTGCTGCCTCTGTTGCAGCAGCCGGCTGGCGATTCTGCTCCCGTGCTACATAGGCAAGTTCCAGCACATTTGGGTATACCAGACGCAACTTTTCCATTGCATTGGGAATCAGTTCCAAATCTGTCAGTTCTGCTCGAATGAAATCCTCAGACGCTACAGCATGTTCTAACAATTCCTTGCATGGTCCATGAATGATACGCATATCCTGCTGCGCTGTCAGCGGTACAGTGGTAATCGTACAATTGCCCTTTTCCTGCATATCCAGAATCGTCACGGATTTCTGCTGCAAACACTCTGAAAAAGAATATTTCATCAAAGAACCGCTGTAGCGAATCCGGTCTTTCTTGACCCACTGCGGTTTGTGAATATGTCCCAATGCCACATAGTCATAATCCTGAAAAATATTATCATTCACCAGCTGCATCCCGCCAAGCTGTATTTCCGATTCCGACTCATCTGGCATCGCATCATTATGCAAAACAAATCCATGATAAAGCAAAATACTGCGACAGTTCGGGTCAGGCGGTGTCTGCTGTAAAACATACTGTATCCCTTCCGTCAAGTTGGAGAAGGATTGTTCCGGATAACACGCTGCCAATTGCATGGGTTTCACATAGGGCAGCATGGCAATCTGTAAATCCCCGTATGCATCGGAAAGTGTGACCGTGTGCAGCTTTCCCTGAAATGCACCGGCAATGTGAATGTGGTTCTTTTGCAACAAACCGCTTCCGAATTGCAGTCGCTCCGGCGAATCGTGATTGCCGCTGATGATACAAACTGTCAAATCCCGCTCTGCCAGCTGCGTTAAAAACCAGTCAAATAATGTGACGGCTTCAGCTGGCGGAACCGGCTTATCGTAAATATCCCCCGACAGCAAAACAACTGTAATTTCCTGTGTATCAATACATTGCAAAACATCCTGCAATAAGATTTTCTGCAACGATAAAAACGAAAGATTGTAAAATCGTCTTCCCAGATGCAGATCACTCATATGTAAAATTTTCATAATGATGACTCCTCTTTTTTACGCAAAACCGCCATACGATTACGCATGGCGGCCGTTTTCGGTTTGTTCTTGATTGTTCAATATATGCTGTTTCATTGCCTGAAAGGATTCTGCACTCAAAACATGCTCCATTCTGCAAGCATCTTCGACTGCTTTTTGTGGATCCACGCCCAAATAAATCAGCCAATCCGAAAGCAGTGTATGCCGCTCATACATGGTTTCTGCAATCTTTTTCCCTTCTGGTGTCAAATGCAAATACCCTGCTTCGTCCACGGTCACCAATCCGGCATTCCGCAAATTCTTCATTGCAATACTAACGCTCGGTTTGGAATAAGAAAGCTCATTTACCACATCAATGGAACGCACTTCCCCCATTCTCTGCTGTAAAATCAAAATGGTTTCCAGATAGTTTTCGGCGGATTCCTGTATTTTCATGATGATATGCCTCCTGTTTCTGTTTGTCGCAAATACCGCATAAAATTGTACAATAAAAATAAAATGTAGTAGAAAAACCTGTTTCCCATTGGTGCAATTATAACATAACTTTTCAAAAATTGCAACCATTTTCAAAAAGAATTCAAAAAAACGAACAAATTCCCTTTTGCAAATTCGTTTTAATCCGCCAATGAAATATAGAAAATGCTATTGACAAATGCCATTTTATTTGCTATACTATTTTCTAAAAATCCACACAACCCACCCTGAACAAAAAGAGGAGGTTACTTTCATGGACGATCCGGACAGTGATGCGGATCCTGCACCACTGCGAAAACGCCTGTTCTTCTTCCTGCGACTCCGTTGTTAGTATCATCGTTCATCCGACACAAGAACGCTATCAACAAAAAAAAGAACAGGAGTTACCATCCATATGATTGGACAAATTATTTTACAAATTGTTTTAATCGCAATGAATGCGATTTTTGCCTGTGCAGAAATTGCTGTCATCTCCAGCAATGAAACCCGTATCGCCAAAATGGCAGAACAGGGCAACAAAAAAGCCAAACGACTGCAAAACATGCAAACCAGTCCGGCACAATTCCTTGCCACCATTCAGGTTGCCATTACCTTGTCCGGTTTTCTGGGCAGTGCCTTCGCAGCAGATCACTTTTCCGAAGCACTCGTCAGCTTGCTGCTCTCTTGGGGCGTACCAATTCCGGCAGCCACTTTGCAGGCGATTTCTGTCATTCTCATCACCATTCTGCTTTCCTTTTTCACTCTTGTTTTCGGCGAACTCGTTCCAAAGCGAATCGCCATGCGAAAAGCAGAATCTGTGGCTCTTGGTATTTCTACCATGATTCATGTGATTTCCAAGCTGTTTTCGCCGCTGGTCTGGCTGCTGACTGCCTCTACAAACGGCGTACTGCGACTGCTGCACATTGACCCAAACGAAGAAGCCGAAGATGTGAGCGAAGAGGATATTCGTATGATGGCAGATGCCGGCAGTGAAAAAGGAATCATTGCTGCGGAAGAAAATGAGATGATTCAAAATGTATTTGAATTTAACGACTGGACAGCAGAAGAAATTATGACCCACCGGACGGAATTACAGATGCTTTGGGAACGGGATTCCCTTGCGGTCTGGAAACAGACCATCCGAAATACGCCACACCGTTACTATCCGGTTTGCGGTGAAAGTCCGGATGACATCATTGGCATTCTGGACACAAGAAAACTATTTGCTGTAGAAGAACAGACAAAGGAATGCTTACTGCAAACTGCTGTTGCACCAGCATTCTTTATTCCATCCACCGCAAAGGCAAATGCGATTTTCCGCATGATGCGGGAAGCCGGACAAAGTTATGCCATCGTACTGGATGAATTTGGTGGAACAGACGGTGTGCTAACCATGCTGGACTTGGTAGAACGACTGGTTGGTTCTCTGGACGAAGCAGCAGATGCAACGGAATTACAAGAGGAAAATGGTGTCTATCGCATTGCAGGCACCTGTGAGCTGGAACGATTGGAAGAATCCTTGCACATTCAGTTGAATGACACCGAAGCAACAACAGCAGGTGGCTGGGTTGTCGAACAACTTGGACGAATCCCCGATGTCGGAGAAACACTGCTGGCAAATGGGTATCAATTTATCGTAGAAAAGGCAGACCCTCGAAAAGTCCTGCTGCTTTCTGCAACCGTGCAACCAGAAACGGTTACTGCATAAAAATATAATAAAAAAACAAACAGCGGAGCAATTGCATAGGCAGTCGTTCCGCTGTTTCATGTCTAAAAATAAAAGCTGTAAACAAAATGCAGCCATTGTACCTATAAAAACAAAAAAAGCCCGATTTGGACTTTTTTTGTTCTCATATAAAGATTTTGGAGGCGCCACCCAGATTTGAACTGGGGATCAAGGTGTTGCAGACCTTTGCCTTACCACTTGGCTATAGCGCCATTGGAGCGGATTACGAGGCTCGAACTCGCTACCTCCACCTTGGCAAGGTGGCGCTCTACCAGATGAGCTAAATCCGCAATGGCGATCTGGATGGGATTCGAACCCACGACCTCTGCCGTGACAGGGCAGCGTTCTAACCAACTGAACTACCAGACCGTAATGGTGGGAGCTACAGGGCTCGAACCTGTGACCCTCTGCTTGTAAGGCAGATGCTCTCCCAGCTGAGCTAAGCTCCCATCCATTTCTTTTCGCCGTCCCCCTTTGCTTTGCTTTGTGAGCATCGCTCCGTGACGACATGTATTATTATACACCATCTCTTCCGATTTGTCAACCCCTTTTTTCAATTTTTTCAAAAAAATTTTTTCGGGTTAAAAATGGCGTAATTTCGGCACTTTTTCAATTTTCGCAGGCATTTTTTCAAAAAATCAGAAAATTTTTTTGAAAAAGACCTGCCGTCTGCACAATATCATTAAGCCCCAAACAGAAAACCACGAACCCTCCGATCGAAAAAATGGTTGGAGGGTAAATTATTGAAAAAGGGCATGGCAAAGCAGACGATAAGAATATCGCCTAAAAAACTTGACAAGAACAGAAAGTTATGCTACTCTGTAAATGAAGTACGCAGCGTGCTTAACGGAATGAACACGCGGATGACTTTTGCCAGATCGGATCGGCAGAATGTTTGCAGCAACAAGTGCTTCAA
>JAEDGE010000037.1 GCA_016297675.1 Oscillospiraceae bacterium | reverse complement strand
GGTTGCGGAGTTGGGGACTTGTCTGGTGGCTGTGTTGCTGTTGGGATTGTTCTGGAGGAGAAAGCGTGTGTAACGAGTAACATCTGCCGAATGGTTCGGAAAAGGTTTCCCTAAGAAATCCGAAAATTGATTTCTGTGCTTATACCACACAGTATCTTGGCAAATTCCATTCAGTGTGCTATAATAAAGAAAACACGTCATACATAGGAGGTCATCCAGATGCTCTATACATATTATCTGAAAACACCGCCGGAAGGATTTCTTTCCATTACAGCACAAGTCAAAGGAGCGGTTGCAGAAAGCGGTGTGCAAAGCGGCATTTGTGTGGTATTTTGTCCGCATACCACAGCCGGTATCACCATCAATGAAAATGCAGATCCAGATGTACAAACAGATTTATTGCTTGCTTATCGGGAGGCATTTCCGGATCGTGCAGCGTTTCGGCACTGTGAGGGAAACTCTACGGCACATGCAAAAGCCTCTGCTATGGGCAGCAGTGCAACGGTGATCATCGAAGAGGGAAGACTGCTGCTCGGCACTTGGCAGGGGATTTATTTCTGTGAGTTTGATGGGCCACGTAATCGAACGTTTTATGTAAAAATCATGGCAGCAGCAAATTGATTTTTCAGTTTAAAGGAAGAACAGGAGGGTTCTTTATGACAACAGAAATTGCAAAATTACAGGAGATTGTTCAATCTGCAAAACAAATGGTCTTTTTTGGCGGAGCAGGCGTTTCTACAGAGAGTGGCATTCCAGACTTCCGCAGTCAGGATGGTCTGTACCACCAAAAATATGATGTGCCGCCGGAAACGATTCTCAGCCATACTTATTTTGTACGACATACAGAGGCATTTTATCGTTTCTATCGGGACAAGATGATTTGTCCTGATGCAAAGCCGAATGCAGCCCACAAAAAACTGGCAGAACTGGAGCAAAAGGGCATTCTTTCTGCGGTTGTGACACAGAATATTGATGGGCTGCATCAAATGGCAGGCAGCAAAACAGTGTATGAGTTGCACGGCAGTGTACATCGGAATTTCTGTCAGAGCTGCGGAGCATTGTATGATGCTGCATGGATTTTGCAAACAGAGGGTGTACCGCATTGCCCCAAGTGTGGTGGATTGGTGAAACCGGATGTGGTACTGTATGAAGAATCCCTGCCAACGGAAACCGTGGAAAATGCAGTCACTGCGATTGCGGAAGCGGACGTGCTGATGGTTGGCGGTACCTCACTGGCAGTGTATCCGGCAGCCGGATTGCTGCGGTATTTCAGCGGAGAACATCTTGTGGTACTGAATCGGGATGCGACACAGATTGACCGACAGGCGGAACTTTGCATTCGGGAAAAAATCGGTACCGTATTGTCACAGATTTCCATACCATAAATGAAACTTGCATAGCAGGAATATGGAAGATGTACGGCGTTATCGGACGTACGGTTTTCACAGGACAGCGAAGCGATTCTGCTGGACGGTTCAGAAAACGTTTTCTCAAGAAATCCAAAAATGCATTTTCATTGAACGCACGTTATTTTTAACAGAAAATCGGCTTGCAGATTTGCACTGCAAGCCGATTTTTATATACTGTCCTCTATTGCAAACAACGATGTTGTTTGCAGTGCCGCTAAAAGCGGCTGCAAAGCCATCGGCTTTGCGAGGACAGTATGAACGGCGGCTCTTGGTGGCAAAGCCACCACCGGCAATTCATTGCCGGTATTGCAAAATTGTAGATTTTGCAATAGAGCCTAGTACAGTTTTTGAAAATAAGGAAAGCCATTATGTAGCATTGTTTGCAAGAACGGTATTCCAGTCTGCTTCCAGTCCGGTAGACAGGAGCGCATAGTAAGATAGGATGGCAGTTGCATCTTCTATCGAAATGATACCATCTCCGTTCACATCACATGCTGTGAGGCGTGCGGTGTTCTGCTCTGCCTGCTGGTGTAAGGGCATATCTATGCCAGCAGCCGTATTTGCATAGTATTCCAGTACAATGCAGGCGTCTTCGATGGAAATTTGTCCGTCATCGTTGGCATCTCCCTGTAAACATTCCCATGAAAAATCAAATGTATACAGAGCAGAGTAACGACCATTGATGCCATAATAACCGCTTTTTCCGTTTGCCAGCAGTTCTGTTGCAGAAAGCCAAGCAACGCCGTTTTGCCGGTCTGTCCAGTTGATATTGGCAGCACGTTTGGAAGTCTGTGAGGAATCCAGCATCAAGTATTGGTCCGTTTCTGCATCATAATCTACAATGGCAACCCAGTGTCCCACGATGTTGGCACAGGCAGTTCCGCCATTCTGTACATGGAGCAGGACAGTTTCTGCATTGCTTGTCCATTGCTGGAAAGTCATGTGGCTGCGTTCTGCATAGACCTGAGCGACGGCTGGGAAGAATCCCATTGCTGCACCATCTACCCCCGGAATGCGGTAACCATTGTCCAGTGCAAATTGTGCCAGTTCTGCTGGATTGATAAATGTTCCGGTTTTATAATAAACAGAATTGACAACAGAAAGCAGACTGCATCCAGCCAGCCCCACGGTGTTTCCCGTTTCGCTGCCGCGGTTCCAAGGATAGTCGCACCAGTTTTCTTCCTCTGGCAGATAAGTTTGCCGCTGCCACTCTGCACCAGCCTCTTCGCTTTGCTGCCAAGCAATCGGAAAGGGGGCAGTTTCCGCTGCAGAAGCAGGGAACAGCTGTAAGATTGTAATTGTGAACAAGATATTCACCCAAATCGCCAGACCTTGCAGGCTTTGTTTTTTTAGATTTTGCACAATGGTTCCTCCTGTATGTGTGATTTTCGAGAAGCAATGTGCTTATTGTACCATAAAAATGGGAGAATGTAAAGACTTTTTTATGGGTTCTCACGCAAATCCATTTTTTTGACGGTGTAAAGTTTCTCGCCACAGGCGACTGTGGTCAAGCTGATTCCGCCGGACGGTTCAGACAAGTTTTCCCAAAGAAATCCGAAAATGGATTTCCATGATGGATTCCGTCAGAAAAAGTCCGGCATACGATTCATTGCCGGACACGTTTCCTGAAATTGCAGAACGGGATATGCAGATTAAAGACCGGCTTCCCAATCCCAGTTATAAAGATCCAGTCGCTGGAGTTCATACGGGGTCAACTGGTAAACACAGTGGTTGATCCAGTTGGAAAAGAGCAGATTGGCACAGCAGCCCCAAGTGTAGAGCGGCGGCTTTTCCGGATTGTCCTCCGGAAAATAGTGATATGGTACTGCAATTTGTAAGCCCTTATCCCGATCACGGCAGTATTCTTCTGCAAGTGTGGTGCGGTCGTATTCCAGATGACCAGTAATAAAATATTGTCTTCCGTTATTGTTGGCAACAATGTGCACACCAGCCTGTTCAGATTCCGTTAGAATTTGCAGCTGTGGCACTTGTTCAATATCGGATCGCCGCACTTCTGAGTGACGGGAGTGCGGTGCATAGAAGCAGTCGTCAAATCCCCGCAGCAGCTGTACATTTTTTTGCAAAACATTATGCGGAAAAATGCCGAACATCTTTTCCGATAAATCATACTTGGGAATCCCGAAGTGATAGTGCAGTCCGGCAAGGGCACCCCAGCAGATATGCATGGTGGAGAAAACGTGCGTCTTTGTCCATTCCATAATGGTTTGTAACTCTTCCCAGTAATCCACATCCTCAAATGCAAGATGTTCGACCGGTGCACCCGTGATGATGCAGCCGTCGTAGTATTCATTTTGAATTTCCGGAAAGGTATGATAAAACGATTCCAGATGCACCTTTGTGGTGTTTTTGCTGACATGGCTGGATACTTGTAAAAACTCTACATTGACTTGAATGGGGGTGTTGCTGAGTAAACGCAGAAACTGGCATTCTGTTTCAATCTTTTTGGGCATCAGATTCAGCAGCAGAACCCGCAGCGGACGGATGTCCTGATGCGAGGCACGTTCATTGTCCATCACAAAAATATTTTCCTTTGCCAGCGTCTGAAATGCCGGCAGTTCCTTTGGAATGCAAATTGGCATAAGAAATGCAATCTCCTTTCCTGTTCATTCCGATTGCGGATGCTTTATTTTATTGATCTTTTCCCATTGCATTGCGGATTGCACGCAACTCCTCAGCGGTCAAATCCCGATAAGTACCCGGTTTCAGCATGCCCAGCTTTAGCGGACCAATGCTGATGCGGCGAAGTCTTGCCACTTCCAGACCGACTGCCTCGCACATCCGGCGAATCTGGCGGTTCCGTCCTTCCTGAATGGTCATCAGCAGGACAACTCGATTGGGTTCTTTTGTTTTTACGACAACATTCGCCGGCAGTGTCATTTTGCCGTCCAGTTCCACACCACTGGAAAGGGCAATCAGCTGCTCTTCGGAAATATCCGGTCGAACCGTGACTCGATAGGTTTTGGAAATATGACGGCTCGGATGCATAATATTGTTGGCAAATTCGCCGTCATTGGTCAGCAGCAGCAGTCCTTCCGAATCCTTATCCAGTCTGCCGACCGGATATACCCGTTCTTCCACATCTTCCAGTAGATCCATGACACACCGGCGATCCAGTTCATCGGATGTTGTTGTGACATAGCCTCTCGGCTTGTACAGCATGAGATAGCGTTTTACTTTTCGGCGGGGCAGATAAACCTGTTCACCATTGACGGTAATGTGGTCGGCATATGTTGCCTTGTCGCCCGGCTTGACCGGATGCCCATTGACTTTGACTTTTCCGGCTGCCATCCATGCTTCCGCCTTGCGGCGGGAGCAGTAACCGGCATCGGATAATAATTTTTGAATCCGAATTTTTTCCACTTGAACAACTCCTCTATTCTATTAAAATCTATTTCTTTTGAAACCATGCACGAAACCAGTTCCAGAGACGGATGTGCAGTTTTTCTTTTTTTTCCGTTGTAACTGTTTCCTTTTCAGACACTGATTCTTTTGTCAGAAGCGGTAGGCGGAACAGTTCTTGTCCGTTCTGTTTTGCTACAAGTACACCGCCATATTGCTCTGCCCGCACAGGTGCAAATAAAAATGGTTTGGTCTGGACAGAAAATTGTATATCACAAACCGTACCATTTGACCCATAGGTGACCGTTCCTTCTGTCTGAAGTGCAACCTGTTCTGCCGTACCACCCACCACGGGAATTTGCAGATTTTCCGGCAGGGAAACGGTTTTGGTCTGTAGCGTCGGGAAAATGGCATCATATAAATTGCTGTGTGTTTGCCAGTCGTTCGGGTCATTGAGCGTGACACAAATCAGGGTGATGTCATTGCGGGTACAGGCAGAAACCAGACAGCGGCCAGCTTCATCCGTAAAACCCGTTTTCACGCCAATGACGCCCTCACATTGTGTGAGCAGCTTGTTCGTATTTTTCAGCCAGCGTTCATAGGGGGGATTGCCGAAGGAGACTTTTGCAGTGGTCTGTCCGCAGATTTCCCGAAAGTCTGCATTTTGTAAAGCGACAGCGGTTAACAGTGCCATATCATAAGCAGTGGAATAATGCTGTTCATCGTGCAGACCGGAGGGTGTGACAAAGTGTGTGTGCTGCAATCCGATTTGTTCGGCACGCTGGTTCATTTGTTCTGCAAAGGCTTCGTAAGAACCGGCAAGCTTGACCGCAGTTGCACCAGCAGCGTCATTGCCGGACGGCAGCATCATGCCATAACAAAGAGCACGTTTTGTGACAATGTCGCCCTTTACTAAGCCCATGGAAGAGCCTTCCACTTGAATGGCGTTGTCATCCACCCGAAACGGCGTGTCCAGATCGCCACTTTCCAGACAGAGTAGCGTAGTCATAATTTTTGTGGTGCTTGCCATGGGCAGCTGTTCCGTTTCGTTTTGGGCAAAGAATACCTCTCTGGTAGTTGCTTCCATGACAACACAGGCTTTTGCAGAAACTGCTGTGATTTCCATTGCCGCAGCGTGAGGCATTGACAGACTACAAAACAGCAGGACAGCAGAGAGCAGGACACTGCACAGTTGTTTCCTCATATCGTATTCTTCCTTTCCTGTTTTTGAGAACAGGATATGAAAGAATGGGGGATTTTATGCGTGCGGTTTATTCTTCTGTGGCAGTGGTCTGCTTGGATTCTTTTTTGGATTTCACCATATCCGTTACTTTATTCACAACCTCTGGTAATGTGCGAATGAGATTATTGGCAGTATCGCCACCTTCTGTCATCTGGAGCAGCCGGACATCACCGTTCTGTACGACCAGAAAGGCAACAGGCTGAATGGAAACACCAGCACCCGTGCCGCCGCCGAACAAGTCTTTCGGTACCTTGGCAGGCAGATCAGAACCGCCGGAAGCGAAACCATAGGAAACTTTGGAGATGGGGATGATGGTAATCTCTGTGCCGACCAGAATGGGGTCGCCGATAATCGTTTGTACATCTACCATTTCCCGAATCTTGTCCATGGACACGCCCATCAGATTGTGGATAGTATGTTCTTGTCGGTTGTTATTTGTCTCTTGCATGGGGAATTCCTCCTGTTTATTGATTTCATCTTAGCATATACCAAAATAATTGGAATATGCAGGCAGATACTATTTTTTATGACTGACCGGTTCTTTTTCGGCAGCCGCTTGTGGTGTGTTGGTCGATTCTGATTCCTTTTTTCGCTTTAAGGTATTCCATAAAAAGGACAGCCCAAATGCCAGTAATGCCGACAAGACACACGCCAATGATAGCGTTACCGTACCGGAAATGCGATAACGGGTTTTGGGTTCGCCGAAACAGCAGTGAACGGCAACATCATCATAGGAAACAGAAAATACGGTTCCCAATACCGCCAGACAGGGATAAAGGGCAGTATTCATCTTTCCATATGCCATCGCACATTCACAGGCATCAAAGCTGCCGACTGCAACAGAAATGGAAACATGTCGAAAGCGAATGCCCCTGGTCAGTTTTCGCAGTCCTTTCCGAACGCCGGATAATGCATCTTTTATCAGATCCAGTTTTTCCGAGAGCGGCTGCTTTTCTTTTTTTTTGCCTTTGCTGGATGGTTCTTTTTTCTTTTTAGAAGACTTCTTTTGTGTTTTTTTTCTTTTTCGCTGTCGGTCGGAGCGATAGATGGGAATCCCCAGAAAGGAAATCCGCACATCGGTTTGTTCTGCCTGCAATGTGACATGCAGGACTGCCGGTACAAACAGCACGACTGCAAGCAGTCCCAATATGCAGAGTAAAATCAGCCAACCAGTCATGGTTCTCTTCCTTTCTGTGTGAATTTTTATGTAGGATTGTCCGTCAGATCAGCGGTTTCCGGAATGGGAATCTCCGGCAGCGGCGGTAAGTCTTTCAGAGAAGACAAACCAAAGCAGCGTAAAAAGGCATCGGTGGTACGATAGGCAATCGGTCTGCCGGGCATGTCCAGCCGTTCGCCTTCTTCCAGAAGTTCCCGTTCCACTAAAGTATTGACCAGTGCACTGCTGTCAATACCTCGTACATGCGAAATAAATCGCTTTGTAACCGGTTGATGATAGGCGGCAATGGTCAGGACTTCCAAAGCGGCTGGTGTCAGCGGTAGCGTTCGCTTCTGTTCCAGAGCAGCTTGAATATAGGGGGCATAGGGTTCTCTGGTGCAGAGCTGAGCAGTGTTTTCCAGCAGAAGCACCTGTAATGCATGTCCGTCAGCAGCATAATGCTGATTCAGATCATTTAACAATACAGGCAACTGCTTTTCATCAATGCCGCTGGCATCTGCCAGACGGGAGAGTGGAATTGGGTCGCCGCTTGCAAAGAGAATTGCCTCCACAATGGCACGTTGTGAGAATGACATCCAGATCCTCCTTCTGTTTTTCGGATGGCATTTAAACTTGTTTGCTGTGTTCAGATTTCTTTTTCTGCCGTGCAATCTGATAGAGTGCTGTACCGTCTTCTGTAATTCCAATTCTGCCGTGTTTGGTCAGTTCCAGTACGGCAAGAAAAACAGCCACTCTGGCGGAACGGTCGGAAATGTCATCATATAATGTCACAAGGGAAACTTGTTCTGTATGGCAGACCTGCCGCATCAGCCATACAATTTTGGACATGACAGAAACGGTCTTCGGACTGACTACACGGCGAAGCTTCTGCTGCATATCCGATTGAGATGGCGGTAGCTGTTTTTGTCCGATTGCAAGAAAACTGCTGCGGAGTACCTCTGCCGGGTAGGTTCGCAGGTAGGTTTTCTGCGGTTTTGGCAGCGACATTGGCGGACGGCAGAAAGGCTGTTGTTCCTTATATTGTCCTGCCAGCAGGGCAGCTGCCTGTTTGCATTTTGCGTAAATGAGCAGGGTTTCCTGCAAATCTTCTTTTTCGGCTTTTGCTTCTTCTGGTTTTGGCAGAAGGGCAGCGGTTTTCATGTAAATCAATCGGGCTGCCATCTCTAAGAAAGCACCGGCAAGCTCTAAATCCTGTTCCTGACAGTCTGCCAGATAGTTCAAATACTGTTCCAGCAGTTGTGAAATAGCAATGTCGTAGATATTGAGCTTGTGTTTTGCAATCAGGGAGAGCAGCACCTCCATTGGTGTGGAAACACCGTTGATTTCAAAAGAAAGTGTCTGCATATACCGGTCAGCCTGTCAGTCCATTTACCAGTGTGGGAATCCAATTCGTTGCAAATTGGAAGCCCTTGAAAATGAGCTGCTGTAAGAAAGAGAGCGGCGTATCTAAGAAATCCGAGAGAATCAGAATCAGAAAGACAAAGGAAATGACTCTCTGATGCTGCTGTACCCAGATAATGGCTTTGAACGGCAGAAAGCCCATAAGAATATTGGAGCCGTCCAGCGGCGGAATGGGAATCAGATTGAAGACAGCAAGACCAATATTCACCAGAATAAAGAAGT
Source organism: Oscillospiraceae bacterium (assembly GCA_016297675.1). Lineage (GTDB taxonomy): Bacteria > Bacillota > Clostridia > Oscillospirales > Ruminococcaceae > Ruminococcus_C. The sequence continues at coordinate 6,692 of JAEDGE010000037.1, read as the reverse complement.
AAAGAATACTGTAAATGATGGAAAGTGTGTTGAGCATGGATGTGGAATGAATCGGGATACATTCCAAGATTCTGAATGGAATCATCGCCAGAAAGGCAAAAATCAAATTGGATGCCGGACCTGCCAAGGAAGTCCAGATCATGCCCGTTCTGGGGTTGTTCATGCGGTTCGGATTGACGGGAACAGGCTTTGCCCAGCCAAATCCAGTCAGTAGCAGTAAAACAGCTCCCACTGGGTCAACGTGTGAAAATGGATTAAAGGTCAGTCTGCCTTTGGATTCTGCCGTATCATCGCCGCATCGGCGTGCGACCCATGCATGGGCAAATTCATGCAGGGGCAGAATCAATAGAATGATAATCACTCTTGCAATGAGCATCATGAGAATTTGTTGCTTGTCCATGGAAAATAAACTCATCTGTACAATCACCTCTTATGTTGTTATTCTTTTTATTATAACGGATTTTCCCTTTCTTTTCAAGAGAAAAATGCAGATTTCCGCTGTTCAAAAAAAATTTTCAAAAAAAGAGAAAAAACACTTGCATTTTTTTTCGCAATATGATATAATGGAGTCCGTTAGTTTGTTTAAGGAGGTGCAGTAGAATATGGCAAAATGCGAATTTTGCGGTAAGGGTGTTACATTCGGTATCAAGGTGTCCCACTCTCACAGACGCTCCAACAGAACATGGAAGCCCAATGTGAAGCGAGTAAAGGCAATCGTGAAGGGTACTCCTTGTCACGTATATGTTTGCTCCAGATGCCTCCGTTCCGGTAAAGTTGAACGTGCGTAAGGGATAAACACCGCTTTCTTGTATGGATACGAAAAAGATTCGGGAGTCTTCTGACGGCTTGTGTCAGAGCGGCTTCCGATTTTTTTTAAATCAAAGGAAATATAAAAATTTTTTTTATTTTCACTTGCAATTTTGTGCACAATGTGCTATACTAAAACCATCCATTTCTGGTGAATAATAAAATGAGGTGAACTGAATTGGCAAAATTAAAGAAACCGACTGTCAAGAATCCGCAGCTTGTGGAGGCAATGGCAGAGCTTAAAGAGAAGAAAACCCCTGCTGCTGAAAAGGCAATGATCGAGGAACTGAAAAATGCACAGCTGATCGCACCGGTTATCATGGATGATGTACCGGAGGATCTGGATCTGAGCGATGGGCAGCAGTATAAAACACAGGCAAAGTTTATGATGCTGCAGCAGAAAAACGGAACACGGTATTTTCCGGCATTTACCGACTGGCTGGAAGTGCTCAAGTGGAGAAATGATCCGGAAATTAAGACCGTTGTCATGACACTGGAGCAGTATGTTGCCATTATGACACGTTCCGGAGAAGCTTCCGGTCTGGTGATCAATCCGACAGAACAGGGTCTGGTTCTGACCAGAGAGAAAATGGGAGAGATTGCAGGCGTCACATTGCCGCCAGTGACTGGTTCTGTTCCGGCTGCACCGCTGCCGGATCCAGTTGTAAATCCGAAAACAGCATTTGCTGACCCGTCTTCTGTTTCCAATCCGCAGTTGGTGGGGGCGATTGCAGCATTCCGTAAGAAGAGTGCACCAGAAACAGAACGACCGATGATTGAGGCACTGCATCGTGCACAGTTTATTGCACCGGTTCGTTTGATTACACCGACAGAGGATATGAATTTGGAAGACGGCGAGAAGCATCAGACACAGATTCAGTTTGTCATGGTACAGAACGGCGATAAAAAATTCTTCCCGCTGTTTACCGATATGGAAGAAATGAACAAGTGGCAGAATCCGCCGGAATATCAGACGATGATTCTTCCGTTTGCCCAGTATGCAGCCATGTTCCAACAGAACGGCGATGCAGAGGGCTTGGTAATCAATCCATTCCGGCAGGCAGAGTCGCTGGCAATGCCAAAGCAGCAGGTGGTTGCAATGGTACAGCAGCGGCAGCAGGGACAGGTACAGTTGTTTGATCTGAAGGATAAGCCGATGGATTTGATGAAGGAGTTATCAGAGCATCTGGCAAATGTCCCAGAGGTTCATGCTGCATATATTACTGGTATGCGTGTCGGCGGCAGAGAGAGCTTTATGTTTGTACTGGACTGTGATCCGGTGAAGGAGACTCGTCCGATCTTTGAACCGGTTGCACAGATTGCCAATAAGTATACCAATAATAATCCGTGTGGCATTATTACATCAGAACATGTTGCCGGAAAGAAAATCATGCAGGAAAATACGCCGTTTTATCAGGAATAAAGAAAAAACGATTTTTCCGCTGCGGACAATGTCTGTTCGCAGCGGTTTTTGTTTTTATACAGATAGAAAAATAGAAAAGGCAGGGGCGAATACAGATGTCAAAACAGAATCGAAAACGCATGGGAGCGAAATTGACTGCCATTGCGACCGCAGTGTTGTTGTTTGCACTGTCTGGATTTTTTATCTGGTATCACAGATATTATAAAATACCAGCATTGAAAATGACAGATTTAGAACAATTTGACTTTCATGAGACAAAAAAATTGATGATTGTTGCACATCCCGATGATGAAACGCTGTGGGGCGGTGCCCATCTGTTGGATGGCGGATATTTGATTGTTTGTATGACACATGGAACGGACAAAGTGCGTTCTGGGGAGTTGAAAGCAGTTGCAGAAGCCAGCGGAAATCGTTGTCTGGTGCTCTGTTATCCAGATAAGACGCTTGGCAGGCGAGATGATTGGAGTATGGTAAAGAAACAAATGGAGCAGGATATTTCTGTTTTATTGGAATGTCAGGATTGGGAACTGGTCGTCACACACAATCAAAAAGGGGAGTATGGACATGTGCATCATCAGATGACGCACAATATGGTGGTTTCTGCTTATGAAAAAGAACATCTCACTGTACCGCTGTATTGTTTTGGAACTTATTACAGTGCAGAACGTTTGTCGGAGGTGCAGGAGCATCTGCCACGGATTTCCGATGCAGCACTGGAACAGAAAAAAGCATTGCTGGCAAATTATCATTCGCAGGAGCGAGTAGTGGAAAACTTATCTCACATGACTCCATATGAAAATTGGACACTGTACCAGACAGAAGAAACCGTAAATTTACAGTGATTTTCAACAAATTTGCGTCTTCTTTTCACATCGGTATGATAGCATAAAGACAGGCAAGGCGGTTATTTTCTTTTCTTGTTCCTATTGCTGCCTTGCTGCGATTTTCAGGTGGAATTTTTTAAAAGAAAGGAGCAGAAGAAATGGAATCATTGGTACAAGTGAAAGAAATCTGTAAATATTATCAAATGGGAGAAATAACAATTACAGCAGTCGATCATGTTTCCTTTTCCGCAGAAAAAGGGGAGTTTGTTGTGATTGTTGGAGCCTCTGGTGCCGGAAAGACAACGGTACTGAATCTGCTGGGCGGAATGGATACCTGTGACAGCGGATCCATTCTGATTGACGGAACCGATGTGACAAAACTACGAAAACGAAAACTGGCAGCCTATCGAAGATATGACATTGGCTTTGTTTTTCAATTTTACAATTTGATTCCCAACTTGACCGCTGTGGAAAATGTGGAATTGGCAACCCACATCAGTCGGGATGCGATGCCGGCTGCAGAAGCTCTGCAATATGTGGGACTGGGTGACCGGCTGCGGCATTTTCCGGCACAGCTTTCCGGCGGCGAACAGCAGCGGGTTTCCATAGCCCGTGCACTGGCAAAGCGGCCAAAACTGCTGCTTTGTGATGAGCCGACCGGTGCACTGGACTATGAAACCGGAAAAGCGGTGTTAAAGCTGCTACAGGATACCTGTCGGGATACCGGCATGACGGTGCTGCTGATTACGCACAATCAAGCTATTACGCCAATGGCTGACCGTGTGATTACCATGAAAAGCGGAAAAATTGCTGCGATGCAGCAGAATGCAGAACCCGTTCCGGTTTCTGAGATTGCGTGGTGATGGCGATGGGAGCATTACTGGGAAAAGAACTTCGCCGGACGGTACAGCATACATTCGGGCAGTTTGCTGCCATTGCCGCCATTGTGGCATTGGGGTGCGGCTTTTTTGCTGGCATTCAAGCAACTACCCCCAATATGAACGAAATGGCAGACCAGCATTATCGGGATACGAATCTAATGGATTTGCAGATTCTTTCGACCATCGGATTAGATGAACAGGAAGTCGAAGCGGTTGCTGCTCTGCCAGATGTGAAAGAAACCTATGCCGGTTATCATCTGGAATGCTATTTGCCGCAGGCATCTCACAGCTACACCATGGCGGTGTATTCCCTGCCCATGCAGCAGGCAGCACAGGGAGCAGGATTAAATCAACCCTCCCTGACGGAGGGAACTTATCCGGCAAATGCAAATGAATGTCTGTTGGATGCAAATTTCGCAAGAAAACATGATTATCATGTGGGGGATACGGTGACTTTGCAGGCAGCCGAAGGCATAGAACTGTCAGACTGGATGCAGCAGGATACCTTTACGGTTTCCGGTTTGGCAAACTGGAGTATGTACATCAGCTTTGAGCGTGGCACGGCACAAATCGGGACAGGTTCCTTGGATGGTTATATTTTGGTAGACGATGCGGCATTTTGCATGGAGCAATATACCAATCTCTATCTCACCTTAAACAGCACCGAACATCTGGCATCCCAGAGCGAGGATTACACAGAAGCAGTCAATACTGCCGCTGCTGCGTTGGAACGAGAATCCGGTGTGATTCTGAAAGAACGAGTGGAGCGAGAAACGGCAGATGCAAAGGCACAGCTACAGGAAGCTCGTGAAAATCTGGAAACACAACAAGCAGAGTATGCGAAGAACTTTGCACAGCTGGCAGATGCCTATGGAACAGAAATCGCTGGTCAGCAGTTAGCAGAGGCAGAACAGCAGCTTGAGGATGCGGAAACACAGATTGCAGAACAGCAAACGGCTTTGGATGACTTTACAAAAAATGCAAAATGGTACATACAAACCCGAGAGGACAATATCGCTTACTCTGGTTTTTGGGAAAATACGGAACGGGTGCAGAAAATTGTTGCCGTCTTTCCGGTGTTCTTTATTTTAATTGCAGCACTGGTCTGCCTGACCACCATGACACGCATGGTCAAAGAACAGCGAGTGGAAATGGGGACGAAGAAGGCATTAGGTTATGGCACGCTGCCGATTATGGCAAAATTTCTGCTCTATGCAGCATCTGCTACACTCATCGGTGGATTGACCGGTCTGGTGATTGGATTTCAAGTATTTCCGAGAATTATTTGCAGTGCCTATGCGACCATGTATTACTTACAGGACATTCCCTGTCCGTTCCGCTGGAAATCAGCACTGTGCTGCATGGGTGTGAGCTTGCTCTGCACCTGTCTTTCCAGTGCCATTGCCTGTCGGAATGCATTGCAGGAACAGCCGGCACAGCTGATGCGTCCCAAACCGCCAAAATCCGGAAAACGGATTTTACTGGAACGGATTCCATTTCTCTGGAATCGGATTGGATTTATGACAAAGCTAACCTTGCGGAATGTCTTTCGATATAAAAGCCGATTTTGGATGACTGCCATCGGCATTGGCGGATGCACTGCCTTGATTGTAGCAGGATTTGGAATGCGTTCTGCCATTACCAGCATTGCAGACTTGCAGTATGATGAAATTATGTGCTATGACCTGATGGCGGTATACAATGAAAATGAAGAGAATACCCGCACGGAATCCCTCTCCGCACTGGAGGATAATCCGCATACGATGCTGTTACAGCATTCTGATCAGGCAGGGGATTGTGATGTCACACTCATGGTGACAGGAGAGCCGGAACAGCTGCAAGATTTTATTACCTTGCGGAAACGGACAGACCATACACCTTATACCTTGACCGATGACGGCGTGATTATTACGGAAAAGTTGGCAAACCTGCTGCATTTATCTGTGGGAGACACATTGCATCTGAAAGACGCAAAAAAGTCTGTTGAAATTACAGGTATTACAGAGAATTACGCCTATCATTATGTATATATGACACAGAATCTATATCAGATGATATACGAAACGGAGAGAATGCCCAATACGATGCTGATCAAGCTGGAACAGCCGGATACTTCCGATGCACATGCTACTTTTTTAATGCAGCAAGACGGCATGTTGATCGTACAATCTTTGCAGAACAGCGGAAATGTTTTTTCTGACTTGATACAAAGTATGAATCTGATTGTGATGGTGTTGATTGTCTGTGCTGGTGTTCTTGCCGTGGTTGTATTGTATAATCTTTCCAATATCAATATCACAGAGCGAATGCGGGAACTGGCAACCGTGAAAGTACTGGGATTCTACGACAGTGAGAGTGCTGCTTATATCTATCGGGAAAATTTATTCTCCATGCTGGTTGGAATGGTGATTGGATTGATTGGCGGCATTTTCCTTACAAAATTTGTGGTTGCAGTAGCAGAGGTCAATGTGGTGATGTTCTCCAGAGAGATTCCTGCTCATGCCTACGTGCTGGCAGCGGTGCTGACAGTTGTATTTACCTTGTTTGTCAATATGATTCTATCTCCTAAAATCAATCGAATTGATATGGCATCTGCCCTGAAAGCGGTAGAGTGATATAGTTAATTTGTTAATTTTTTGAAAACATTAGAAGCGATCTGCCGTCTGGAATCGCCGGTTCTGTAGCAAGAAGGGCTTGCAGATGGCAGGTCTTTTTCAAAAAAATTTTCTGATTTTTTGAAAAAATGCCTGCGAAAAT
>JAEDGE010000036.1 GCA_016297675.1 Oscillospiraceae bacterium | reverse complement strand
AAGAATCTGCTTTCTTGGCAGCCGATGTAGACGGAGATGGACAGATTACCGTAGAGGATGCTGTAGCCATTTTGACCTATTATGCGAAAAAGTCCGCTGGTCTGAATGCTGCGTGGTAATTGTAAAATTTGTATATATAGTACGATACACCGTATGCTTTTTGCGTACGGTGTATTTTTTTCAGGATTTTCCTCACAAGTCTTGATGTAGTTTTATAGAACTTTTTCACAAGAAGCAATAGAAAAAGCACACCCGTCTGCGGCATGTCCGCCGCTGGGTGTGCTTTTTAACTGTACTATCAGAAAGATACCACCAACGAGTGTCGGATTCGTTTTGTGAGTATCGATCGGAATACTAACGGGGTGGGTCTAAATGGTTTCTATTCGTATGTATGTTTTTTTCGCGAAAAAAGTCAAATGTTCAGCAATTACTTGCTCTTGATAGCAGCCTGTGCAGCAGCCAGTCTTGCAATCGGCACACGATACGGTGAGCAGGAAACATAGTCCAGACCGATTTCGTGACAGAATTCAACGGAGGTCGGATCACCGCCGTGTTCACCGCAGATACCGCAGTGCAGCTTGTCGTTCTCCGGCTTGCCCAGTTCGAGAGCCATCTTCATCAGTTTGCCTACGCCGGTCTGATCCAGCTTTGCAAACGGATCGTTCTCAAAGATCTTTGCCTGATAATAAGCATCCAAGAACTTGCCAGCGTCATCACGGGAGAAACCGTAAGTCATCTGTGTCAGGTCATTGGTACCGAAGCAGAAGAAATCAGCTTCCTTTGCGATTTCGTCAGCAGTCAGTGCAGCTCTCGGGATTTCAATCATTGTACCAACTTCATAATCCAGCTCTACGCCAGCTTCAGCGATGACAGCATCTGCTGTTTCTACAACGAACTTCTTGACATACTTCAGTTCCTTGACATCGCCAACCAGCGGGATCATGATTTCCGGCTTCACATTCCAATCCGGATGTGCCTTCTTCACGTTGATGGCAGCCTTGATAACAGCCTTTGTCTGCATCTTAGCAATTTCCGGATAAGTCACAGCCAGACGGCAGCCACGATGACCCATCATCGGGTTGAACTCATGCAGAGAAGCAATGATGGCCTTAATCTGTTCTACTGTCTTGCCCTGTGCGTCAGCCAGTTTCTGAATATCTTCTTCTTCGGTCGGTACGAATTCGTGGAGCGGCGGATCCAGGAACCGAATGGTAACCGGGGTTCCCTCCAGTGCTTCATACAGAGCCTCGAAGTCACTCTGCTGCATTGGTTCAATCTTTGCCAGTGCAGCTTCTCTTTCCTCTACTGTATCAGAGCAGATCATCTCACGGAATGCAGCGATACGGTCAGCTTCAAAGAACATATGTTCTGTCCGGCACAGACCAATGCCTTCTGCACCCAACTCGCGCGCTTTCTTTGCATCAGCAGGTGTGTCAGCGTTAGTGCGAACCTTCAGAACTCTGTACTTGTCGGCCCAGCCCATAACTCTACCAAATTCGCCAGCGATAGAAGCATCCACAGTCGGGATAATACCCTCGTAGATGTTACCGGTAGAACCATCGATCGAGATGTAATCTCCCTCGTGGAACTCCTTGCCAGCCAAAGTGAAGACCTTATTGGCTTCGTCCATTACAATGTCAGAGCAACCGGATACACAGCAAGTACCCATACCACGTGCAACAACGGCAGCGTGAGAAGTCATACCGCCACGAACTGTCAGGATACCCTGGGAAGCCTTCATACCGGTGATATCTTCCGGTGAAGTTTCCAGACGAACCAGGACAACCTTTTCGCCATTATTGTTCCAAGCTTCTGCATCATCTGCGGTGAATACAACCTTACCGCAAGCAGCACCAGGAGATGCGCCCAAGCCCTTGCCCAGCGGTGTAGCGGCCTTTAATGCCTTACTATCAAACTGCGGGTGCAGCAGAGTGTCTAAGTTTCTCGGATCGATCATCAGAACAGCTTCTTCTTCTGTTCTCATGCCTTCGTCTACCAGATCACAAGCAATCTTCAGAGCAGCCTGTGCGGTTCTCTTACCGTTTCTGGTCTGGAGCATGTACAGCTTACCGTGTTCTACCGTAAACTCCATGTCCTGCATATCTCTGTAGTGGTTCTCCAGAATGCCGCACACTTCCTTGAACTGTGCAAATGCTTCTGGGAACTTGGTTTCCATTTCTGTGATGTGCATCGGGGTACGAACGCCGGCAACTACGTCTTCGCCCTGTGCGTTGGTCAGGAATTCGCCGAACAGACCCTTTGCACCAGTAGCCGGGTCACGGGTAAAGGCAACACCAGTACCGCAGTCGTCGCCCATGTTACCGAATGCCATGCTCTGTACGTTAACAGCAGTACCCCAAGAATACGGGATATCGTTATCACGACGATATACGTTCGCTCTCGGGTTGTCCCAGCTGCGGAATACAGCCTTGATGGCACCCATCAGCTGTTCCTTCGGATCAGACGGGAAGTCTGTACCGATCTTTTCCTTATATTCAGCCTTGAACTGGTTTGCCAGTTCCTTCAGATCGTCAGCAGTCAGTTCTACGTCCTGTGTGACGCCTCTGTCAGCCTTCATCTTATCGATGAGCTCTTCAAAGTACTTCTTGCCGACTTCCATAACAACGTCGGAGTACATCTGGATAAATCTTCTGTAGCAGTCCCATGCCCATCTCGGATTGCCGGACTGGGTTGCGATGGTTTCTACTACTTCTTCGTTCAGACCGAGGTTCAGGATGGTATCCATCATACCCGGCATGGAAGCCCGTGCACCGGAACGAACGGAAACGAGCAGCGGATTTTCCTTGTCACCGAACTTCTTGCCGGTGATGCCTTCCATCTTGGTGATGTACTCGTTGATTTCAGCCTGAATCTCCGGATTGATCTGACGACCGTCCTCATAATACTGTGTACAAGCCTCTGTGGTGATGGTGAAGCCCTGCGGAACCGGCAGACCGATGTTGGTCATTTCGGCGAGGTTTGCACCCTTACCGCCGAGGAGCTCTCTCATGTTTGCGTTACCTTCAGTAAACAGATAACAATACTTTTTTGCCATTGGTAACTACCTCCAAAATTTATTCGTTTGATTCTTGTGGGTACGGGTGTTTGTGAAGCGGCAAACAGCAGGCAAGAAATGGCAGTTTCTGCCTATGATCCGACCCTCATTCTTATTATAACACATCTCAAACGAAAATACCATACATATTTTCAAAAAAATCGACCCTGATTTTTATAGCAACTTATACAAAAATAACAAGATCCATTTTTTTTTTGCAAAAAGGCTTGCATTTTTTTCAAAATTTTGTCATACTATAAGTAGTACGCTTTTTTGCCGGAAGAATGGTAAAAAGCGGAAAACCTATTTTGCAGGAGGAACCAAAAATGGATCAAGTTGTAATATTAGCCGGCGGCCACGGCAGCCGGATGAAAGCTGCCATTCCGAAGCCGATGCTGGAAGTATTGGATGTCCCGATGCTGGGCTGGGTGGTACAGGCTTGTGAGCAGGCAGACTTACGGCGGATTTGTGTTGTAACGGGTTATAAATCACAGTTTATTGAACATTATTTAAATGATAAGTATCGGACAGTTCTACAGGCAGAACGACTGGGTACAGGACACGCCGTCATGCAGGCAGTGCCGTTCTTAGAAGAAGACATCACTGGCAGCACGCTGGTGCTCTGTGGAGATGCACCATTTATGGACAGTGAAACCATTCAGCAGGCTTACCAGCTGCACAAGACACAGGGCAATGCGGTGACAGTCATCACAGCGAAGCTGGACAATCCGTATGGTTATGGCAGAATCCTGAGAAGTGAGAGCGGCATTGCTGCGATTGTAGAGGAAAAGGATGCCACAGATGCACAGCGTATGATTCATGAAGTCAATTCCGGTGCATACTGGTTCCGGACGGAAGATCTGCTGACGCTGCTGAAGGGATTGTCGCAGTCGAATGTACAGGGCGAATACTACCTGACAGATACGGTTGGACTGGCTCTGGAGCAGGGCAAGAAGGCAGGTGCTTACCTGACAGAGAATACGGATGTGGTACTGGGAGCAAATACCAGAAAGGATCTGCTGCATCTGAACGAAGTGGCACGCTGGAAGGTGTTGGAGAAACACATGGAAAACGGCGTGAACTTTGTGAATACAGACGGTATTATTATCGGTAAGGATGTCGAAATCGGTGCAGAAACGACCATTCTGCCGGGCACACAGATTAAGGGCAGAACGAAAATTGGTACTCGCAGCACGATTGGTCCGAACTGTTTGATTGAAAATTGTACTGTCGGCGAATATGTCACCTTGAATTATGTACAGGCATATGATTCTGTGATTGAGGATTCCGTAAAGATTGGTCCGTTTGTACATATTCGTCCAAATTCTCATATTCGCAGCGGTGTCAAGATTGGCGACTTTGTAGAAGTCAAGAATTCTGTCATCGGAGAGAGCACTGCCATTGCACACTTGACCTATGTCGGTGACAGCGATGTCGGCAAGAAGGTCAACTTCGGCTGTGGTACGGTAACAGTCAACTATGACGGCATGAAGAAAAACCGTTGTGTGATTGGGGATAACTGCTTTATTGGCTGTAATACCAATCTGATTGCACCGGTGAAACTGGGCAAGGGTGCGTATACGGCTGCCGGTTCTACGGTGACGAAAGATGTACCGGATTATGCACTGGCAGTAGAGCGTGCTGACCTGAAGATGAAAGAGGGCTATAGCCTGAAAAAACTGAAGGGCAAGCTATTCCCGGATGACAATCAGAAGTGATGGCTGTCATACGAGAAATCAAATCATCTGAATATCTGTAAAATCGGATGATATCCAATAAAATCACCGCAATTGCGGCATTTGCTTCGGCAGGTGCCGCTTCTGTAGGTTATGGAGAGGAATGCAGAAAAATGGGCATTTTTGACTTATTTAAGCAAATAGAGGGAGAAAAGCACCGAATGGGCAAGCCGGAATGGCTGGTAGTCGGCTTGGGGAATCCGGGGTTAGAGTATGCAGAAACCCGCCACAATGCAGGATTTCTTGCCATCAGCGAACTGGCAAAGCGAAAGAATATTGCCATGACTACAATGAAATTCCGTTCGGACTGCGGAGATGGGATGCTGGGAGAAACACGGTGTTTCTTTATGAAGCCTGCTACTTATATGAACAACAGCGGCGAGGCAGTGGCAGCCGCAGCAGATTTTTATAAAATTCCGCCGGAACGGGTGCTGGTGCTGTACGATGATATTTCCCTGCCGCCGGGGAAAATCCGCATTCGGCGGAAAGGCAGTGCCGGCGGACACAATGGAATGAAGAGTATTATCGCCTTGTTGGGTTCGGAGACGTTTCCAAGGATTAAAATTGGAGTGGGAGAAAAGCCGCACAAGGATTATAATTTGGCAGACTGGGTATTGGGGAAGTTTCCGGAGGCAGAGATGGAGCAGATGCAGCAGGCGTTTGAGCAGGCAGCAGAAGCAGCAGAACTGATTGTAGCCGGAAAGATAGAAGAAGCCATGTCGAAGTACAGCCATTGATGATTTTCGTCACGAAAGCCCGCCGAATGGCGAACTGAAAAGTTTTTCGGTGCAGCAGTTTTTCAAAAATGCTGCCGAGGAATTTTAAGGGGCGAGTAGCCCCTTATTTTTTGCGAAGCAAAAAGGAATGCAAACGAATTGGAACAAGGAAAATATGTGAGAAACTACTTTCCGTCCATCGCCCATCTAAAAATTCCTTATCAAATTTGCAGCAAGGTTGCATACGGGGCGATGGACGGTGACACAGGCAAAAGCAGGGGTGGAACCCCCTTTTGCCGGCGGCATTCAGACCGTTTGATTTAGAAGATGTGCATGAATCGCTTCCTAAGAAAACCTTTTCCCAACCGTCCGGCGAAAACGCTACGCTGTTCGCCTGTGACCGCTGTCCGCCCCATTTCGTATCCAAATTTGCAGCCTTTTTTCTCTAAATTTCTGTTATCCATACTGTTTTGTTTTTTCGGAGGGCGGACAGCGGTGGCTTGTTTCTTGTCCAGTTTTCTTTTTTAGATTGGGCAGGTACTTGGGGGCTGCTCGCCCCCAATCCCCTCGCTTCTTTTTCTTTTTCCTGAAAAAAGAAAAAGAAGCAAAAAGAATAAAAGATTCGCCGTTCGGCGGATTGCCCTTGTCCGAAGTTGTGACTTCCCTCCCCTTTTCGCACTTTTAAAAAGATACATGATATAAAATGAAAGGAGACAGCCATGCCATTTTTTGAAACCACCTTCCAGCAATTACAATGCTACCGTCAGCTCCAGCAGGCAAAAAAAGACGGATGTTCCCCCATTGCCCTCACCGGCTGTGCAGCAGTACAAAAGGCACAGCTTGCCCTTGCCCTGTCCGATGCGGAACAGCCTGTTTTAATTCTGACTGGCGAAGAGGCAGAGGCACGCCGCCTCTGTGATGACATCAACGCCATGACCGGCAAACAGACGGCACAGCTGTTTCCGTCGAAAGAATTGATTTTTGCTCCGGCAGAGGGCATTTCTACTGCCTATGTGCATGCCAGACTGGGGGTGCTCTCTGCCTTGCAGCAGAACACCTGCCCGATTGTTGCCGCCAGCGTGGAAGCATTCATGCAGCCAGTCATCCCGCCAGAACAGCTGCAAGCAGAAACCATCACCCTGAAAAGCGGTGATACCATTTCCATCGAAACCCTGCGGAATCAACTGCTTGCAATGGGATATTTACGCTGTGAAGCAGTCGAAGGAGCCGGACAATTTTCCATTCGAGGGGATATTGTGGATATTTTTTCCTCCCAGTCTCCCCTGCCCTATCGGATGGAATTCTGGGATGAGGAAATTGACACCATTTCCCTTTTTGACCCCCAGACGCAACGCCGAACAGAAACCATTGCAGAAATGACCTTGATTCCGGCAAAGGAAACACTTTGTTCTCCTGAAGAACTGGCGGAACGCATCCGCAGCCATGCGAAAACGCTGCGTGGCAAATATGCTGCGATTGCAAAAGAACAACTCCTGAAAGAAGCACAGCAGTTGGAAGATGGTCTGGAATTGGTACAAATTGATAAGTATTATCCTCTGATTCATGAAGTCCCTTCCCTGCTGACGGATTACGGCTTTTCCACTGTTTTGCTCAGTGAATATGCGTCTATTTCTGAAACAACCAGAACACTGCTTGCCCGATATCGGGAAGATTGTAAGGTCTTGCTGGAAGATGGCATCCTCTGTCGGGGGCTGGAGGGCTATTATCAGGAACCAGAAGTGTTACAGCAGCGGTTGGCTCCGCTGTTCTGTATCTATGCCAATCAGTTTCTACAGGGCGGCACGCATATTGCCTATCAAAAACTGCTGTCCGCAGAGTTTGTGCAGCTCTCCCCTTGGGGCGGAGAATTGCGGCAACTAAATGAGGACTTGAAAAGCTACCTTGACCAGAACTGCACAATTATGCTGCTTGCCGGAAGCGAAAAGACCTTGCCAATTTTGCAGAAGGACTTGCAGGAAAGCGGTATCCCCTGCCAGCTGGCAGCCAATACAACAGAATGGCTTCCCCATCAGGTCTATCTGATGACCGGCAGCTTGTCCGGTGGGTATTACTGTCCGGAAACGCAGACCGTTGTCATGACACAGGGCAGAACCATGCGTGCCGGCAGCCGCAAGCGGCGACTGCACAAGGAAGGGGCAGCCCTGCACAGTCTTTCCGACCTGACACCGGGAGATCTGGTGGTTCACACGACCCACGGAATCGGACGCTTTCTCGGCATCCGCAAGCTGGAATTAGAGGGCATGACCAAGGATTATATCACGATTCAGTATCGGGGCAATGAAAATCTCTATGTGCCGGTGACGCAGATGGATTTGGTGTCACGCTATATCAGCGGTCGGGATGACAGCAGTGTGAAGCTGAACCGCCTTTCCTCATCGGACTGGCAGAAAACTCGAAACAATGTCAAACGGGCAGTCAAGGATATGGCAAAGGAACTCACGGCACTCTATGCCAAACGGGAAAAGAGCGAGGGCTTTGCCTTTTATCCGGATGACAGTATACAAAACGATTTTGAAGCCCGTTTTCCCTATATCGAAACAGATGACCAGTTGCAATCCATTGCAGAAATCAAGGCAGATATGGAGCGTCCTCGTCCGATGGATCGTTTACTGTGCGGCGATGTGGGGTTTGGAAAGACGGAAGTGGCACTGCGAGCTGCCATGAAATGCATTCTCAGCGGCAAACAATGTGCAATTTTAGTGCCAACGACCGTACTTGCCATGCAGCATTATCAGACAGCCTTGCGGCGGTTTGAAACGTTTCCCGTCAATGTGGTGTTGCTTTCCCGTTATAATTCTGTCAAGCAGACGAAGGAAAACTTGAAAAAAATCCGTACTGGCGTTGCCGATTTGGTGATTGGTACGCATCGTGTGGTACAGAAAGATGTACAGTTTAAAGCACTCGGACTGGCGATTGTAGACGAAGAGCAGCGGTTCGGTGTGGCACACAAGGAGAAATTCAAGGAGATGTTCCCCGGTGTGGATATGCTGACGCTTTCCGCTACGCCGATTCCACGAACCTTGAATATGGCAATGAGTGGGATTCGGGATATGTCTGTCATTGCGGAACCGCCGCAGGATCGCTATCCGGTGCAGACCTGCGTCATGGAATACCATTTAGGGGTACTGGTACAGGCAATGCGGAGAGAGATGAAACGAGGCGGACAGGTCTACTATATCCACAATCGGGTGGAAACAATGCCACAGACCGCAGCCAAACTACAGGAAGTCATGCCGGAGGCAAGAATTGCGATTGCGAATGGACAGATGGATGAAAAGGAATTGACGGAAATCTGGCGGCAGCTGGTGGAATATGAGATTGATATTTTAATCTGTACGACGATTATTGAAACCGGCGTGGATGTCCCGAATGTCAATACCTTGATTATTGAGCGGGCAGACTGTTTTGGATTGTCACAGCTGTATCAGCTGCGGGGGCGAGTGGGACGTTCCAACCGAAGAGGTTATGCCTATTTTACATTCCGAAGAGATCAGGTGCTGTCGGAAGAAGCATCCAAGCGTCTGACTGCCATGCGGGAATTTACGCAGTTCGGCAGTGGGTTTCAGATTGCCATGCGGGATTTGGAAATTCGGGGAGCAGGCAGCCTGTTGGGCGGCAGACAGCATGGACATATGGAAGCGGTCGGATACGAGATGTATTTACAGCTGTTAAATGAAGCCATTGCAGAGGAAAAGGGAGAACCGATGCAAAAGACCGCAGAGTGTGTGGTAGACCTGCAAATGGAAGCCCATATTCCGGAAACTTATATCGAAAGCCTGAGTCAACGGTTGGATATTTACCGGAAGATTGCCGCAATTACGACGGAGGAAGATCGTCTGGACTTGCTGGATGAACTGATTGACCGGTATGGAGAACCGCCGAAGGCGATTCTGGGGCTTCTGACAGTGGCATTGCTGCGAAATCAGGCGGCACAGCTTGGCATTACAGAAATTACACAGCGAAATAATACGCTTTATTTTTATATTGAACATCCGACACAGGAACAGATTACAGCACTTGCCTGTCAATATCGGGGGAAAATTGTGTTCAATGGGATGCAGAAGCCGTATATTGGAGTACAGATGGAACCGAAACAATTGCCTTTGGAGCAGATGCAGGCAGTGCTTTCTATTATGTATACAAGCGGAACAAAAAACAAAACGACGAATTAGTTTGATCAAACCCGCACGCAAAATGCTGCCTTTTTGACAAATTGAAAAAAGGAATAAAATAGAAAATGGAATCCAAAATTGCACAATTTTTGCCTAAAATACGGAAAGTTAAACAAAAATGTCAGCGGAATTTGTGCAGATTGTGCATTTACAGGACTGAAAAAGTATGTTATAATGAACCTAAACATATGTATAAAAGCGTTGCAGACGGAAGATGGGGTGCAGAGTCTGCACACATAATCTAATTGGAGGAGATATTTTATGAAAAAAGAAATTAAAAATGTCCTCACTGCTTCTGTCTTTGCAGCTTCTTTGATGGTTGGTGCACTGCCGTTTACTGCTGTGCCTGTAAGGGCAGAAGAATCCACAGATGCATCTACTATACCGTTGCTGGGCGAAGAGGATACCCTGACAACCACAACAACAAGTGCACTGGGCAGTGATGTGACAACGGAAACAACGACCACCACCGTTCCGGTTCCGGTTGTGACAGTCAATGCAAAGCTGCGTGCTTCTTTTAATGGAGATAATGTCGATCTCCCTTCTACAGATGTTGTCATCAGCAGCGACAATCAGGCTGATTCCTATCAGATTTCCTGTATGCTGACGGATGATGCGATAACGGTCGACTATATTTATCTGGATTTCACACTGCCGGATGCCACACAGTCCATCCGTACCCTTTGCCCGGATTTTAAGGTAACGGCAACACAGGTGTTTACCGGAATGGATATGACAACAGAAATGACTTATACCATGGCAGATGCTGCTGTCAACTATGATTATACTGACGCTGCCGGCAATAAGGGCGTTCGGATTACCCTGTGCGATGCAGCCAGCACCGGTGACGGCTATCTGGCAAAGGATGCCAAGATTACAGACAACTTGAAAGTGGTGTTCACCGTAAGCGGTCTGGAAGCGGCTGATCCGAATACCACCACAACCACTACAACTGGGACAGAAACCACTACTACCGTAAATGTGAATGGTGCATATGATACAAGTGGCAAGGGCGGCAGTTCTTATTCTGTCGGAAGCAACAATACATCTAAGACCTCTAATACATCGAAACCGACGCAGACTGCGGATCTCAGTGTTGGTGCGATTGTAGTGGGTGCAGCGGCTGCGATTTCTCTGGCAGGTGCGGCATTTACCATCACCAGAAGAAAGAAAAAGTAAGCAATTCAGCGGATCTCAGAAGTGTATTTGGAAGATTCCAGAACAAAGAAAATTCCTGTAAGAGTCCCCCTTTGCTGTTGCAAAGGGCATTCTTACAGTTGAAAATATGAGAAAACAGGTGGATTTGGTAAAAATACGCCTGAAAACATAAAATGTTGAACAAAAATTGGTCTTGAATTTGTGCAGATTGTGCATTTACAGGAAATAAAAAATATGTTATAATTATTTTAGATGTCGCAAAAATGATGCAGACGAATCGGTATCCATCTGCAAGCAGAGGGTACCTCGTCTGGAAACAGATAGAGATGAAAGGGAGGGAGACATCCCATGACTCGTAAAATAAAAGGTTTTCTGGCTGCTGTACTGGTGACAGCTTCTTTGACAGCCGGAACAGTTTCCCTGACAGCAGCTACACCGGTTTCTGCAATCGAAGGAATTACAGCCACCTTAACCGGTTCGTTGGATAACAGCAATTATGTTTATTATGGTGTGGGGAAAACCAATAAAAATATTGAAAGCACCACAGCAACTGTGGACAGTGATGGCGATTATGTGATTACTTGGACGGTTTCTGGCAGTGCATCCAGTGTGGATTATATGTATCTGGATTTCAGTTTCCCGACACCGATTAACACAAAGCCCATTAAGGATACTTTTCCGGATTTGAATATCAGAGTGACAGAGGTAAAAGTTGGTTCTACCGTTGTACCATATACGATGGGTGCCAATGCTGTCAACTATGATTATTTGAATGGTGGTTTGGACTCTGTTCGGATTACCCTTTGTGATCCGACTACAAGCGGTGCAGGATACTTGGATAAGGCAACTGCGGTTGCACAGACCTTGTCGATTTCTTTTTCTGTAACAGGATTGAATGATGATGCAGCAGTGACAACAACGGCAGCAACGACTACAGCTGTTTCGGAAACAGCAACAACCGTTGCAACAACCGTACCGGTTACGCAGCAGGCACCGTCTACTGTTACAACGACTGCGGTTGCAACGCCCACACAAACTGCGGATTTGAGTGTCGGTGCGATTGCAGTGGGTGCAGTTGCAGCTGTTTCACTGGCAGGTGCAGCCTTTACTGTCACCAGAAGAAAGAAGAAGTAAGAAATTCCATACATTTTAAAAATAGCGATAAAGATTGAGGGATAAAAAGAAGCGTTTCTTGCAGGGATTGTAAGAAACGCTTTTCTTTTTTGATAGACAAAAAAGTCCCTGTCCACCGAAGCGGACAGGGCATTCCTATACAAAATAGATTGGGTTTATTCGTCTTCTTGATCGGTGTTTTCAGAAGCTTCCGGTTCTACTTTGTCTGCTGCCATAGATGCACAGTCGCTCAAATCATCTTCATCATTGGTGCAAGCATCTGCGTCACAGCAGCAAGCGGTTTCGCAATACGGTTCTTCTGTACAGTCACAGTCTTCGCCACCGATGCAATCTTCTGTGCCAGCCAGCTCACAGCCGCAATCACAATGATGTTTCTTACGCAGTTTGGTGACAAATAGGATTGTGCCAAGTACAACGGTTGCCGTTGCGATGATGATAGATATAATGGTACGTGTTTTCATAAGCTCCTCTTTTCTCCGCAGAATGTAAGGTTTGAAATGGGTCGCTTTCATACAGATTGACAGGGTCACTTCTGCGGCAGTGATGCTGTCGTACTGTTATTATACCATGTTGCTGAAAAAAATACAAGCCTTTTACAAATTCTTTTCTTTTTCCAAACGATACACTTTTTTGATTTTTGTTGTGTATTCTGCACTGGAGACTTGTTTGGACAAAGATTACAGATTGCCAGTCACATGCATTAAAATGGAAAGTGCTGCCTGCGGTGCGGTTTCACAACGTAAAATGCGTTCTCCAAGCCAAACCGGAACCATACCGGCAGCTTTTGCTGTCTCCACTTCTTTGGGATCGAAGCCGCCCTCACTGCCAATCCAAAGGGCAATATTTTTTGTACCATTCCATTCCATTTCAGAAAACCGCACGCCACCGCCTTCGTATAAGAAGATACCGCAGTCTGCTGTTTTTGCTGTTTCCAATGCTTCTGAAAAGCTGTACAGCGGCGTAATTTCTGGGATTCTGCCACGACCGGACTGTTTTGCGGCAGATTCTGCAATTTTTTGCAGCCGTGGCAGCTTTTTCGCAAACGCTTCCTTTGTTGGACGAGCCACACAGCGTGCAGTCAGTACGGGTGTAATCTGACTGACGCCCAGTTCAATGGATTTTTGAATGATTTCTTCCAGTTTTCCCGATTTTGGAACCGCTTGATAGAGTGTGACAAATACACTTGGTTCCGCCGCACAAAGCCGGCTGGACTGGGCTTCTAAGAAGACAGTATCTTTTGTGATTTGTTTGATGATACATTCATAATCCGTATTGTTGGCACAGACGGTGAGAGGTTCCCCTGTTCGCATCCGCAGGGCATAGCCAATGTGGTGGGCATCTGCACCGGTGATACGAATATCATTTTCATCAATGGATTCTAAGAAAAAGCGAGGCATATATACGATCATTCCTTTCAATGATATGGATTTTTATATGAATGCGAGTTTAGCAAGCTTCATGAAAAGCCGGTTTGCTTTTTTTGATGAATTTTGATCGAATAAACATGAAATGTTTTTGATTCCTGTGACCTTTTGTGCTGTAAATTGTAGTAGTCAATGAAAAATAGAATCTGCTTCTGTTCCATCTGCTAAAAATGCCAAAGAGCAGCAGGAAACAGTTTCCACCGGACTTTCAGAAGATTTGTGAATTTTTTTCACGCAAATTTCATAAATAAGTGGGAAAATAGAGCCACAAAAGCCCACAATCCTGTTTCAATTTGCCGAAAGTCACAAATTGATTTTGTGAAAAATGCACAAAATTTGTAGGATGCGTTGACGTTTTGAAAAAAATGTGATATGCTAAAACCGTATGATTTTTTTCGATTGCATTGAAAATAGATTAGCAAAAAGGAGGCGTTTTTTTCGTGCGAAATCGAATCAATTTGCGGCTGGCACGGCTGCTGGCAATTCTGATGACGCTTTGCTGTCTGACCGCCTGCGGAGAAAAGCAGGAACAAGCAGAAGAAAGTGTTGCCATGGAGGATTTGCCATTTGGGGCAACTTTGCAGTTGCTGGATACGGTAGCGGTTCCGATAGAATATGACTCCCGTTATTTTACAGAAGAAGAGATGACAGTACTTTCCCATTATTTTTATGCGATTCAGACCGAGGATACTGCACTTTATGAAGAAGTCACATTGGATTTCTATACAGACTATGTTGTACAGCAGATGTTTCAGGGGCTGGTCGGTGTGGATGGTCTGCTGACCAAAATCAAATTCAGCTATACGCCGCAGCCGAGTGAAACCAGCATCGAAACGGAAACGAAGACCAATGCCGATGTGACTTTTACGAAAATCACCATTACAGAGTGCGAACAGTCTACAGATTCTATACATAACAATCTGGACAACCTTTATCCGATGCTGAATGAACTCAGCGGAGAAGAAAATTACTGCACAGAGCATATCTCAGATGCCAAGTTCCTGAATTTGAGCTTATCACTGGCAAGTGGGGATGCCACTACGACGCTTTCGGATCAGTATGTGTTTCTTCTGTGCGTGGATGGACAGTATGTAATTTGTGCATAAGCGGTTCTTCTTCTGTTGGTTTGGATGCTTCTGCTGCTTTTTTCTCCTCTTGCAGTTGTTTCATTTTATCTGCCACTTTTTGATTGGCACGTCGCAGATGCAGAAATAATACAACCAGTACAATGAGATACAGAATTGTGATGATTACCAGTAGAATATTACGCAAAGCATGGGGGTTTTCGGCAGAAAAAGCAAGTGCAAATGCTTCCATGTCATATCTCTCCTTGTTGTGCAGCATGGCGGCTGCTTTGTATTTATAGTATAGGACACCTTTTTTGTTTTGTCAAGCAGCAAAAGTGCAACAAAAAAGGTTGCAATCGGAATCTGTGCAACGGCAGTATTAAGGAGTTCGTAAAAGCGGACGGAAATCATAGGAAGAATGTGTCAATGAGCGAAATTGTTCTGTATCAGAGAACAGAAAGACGGGAAGGTGCATGATGGAAACAACCGCGAAAAATATTCCACGCTATACCGTGGAGGAATATTATGAAGCCGTAAAAGAAACGGAGCAACGAACGGAGCTGTTAGATGGTGAGATTGTAGATATGGCATCTCCAAACATTCAGCACCAGCAGATTACTGGCAATTTGTTCGCAGAGCTTCGTCAGTATATCCGGAGAATTGGTGGCACATGCAGACCCGGAATTGCACCAACAGATGTAAAATTAGATGACTATAACCTGGTTGTTCCAGATGTATTTATTGCTTGTAAACCGGAGCAGTTTGACCAGCAAAAGTATAATGGTGCGCCGGAATTTGTTGCGGAGGTTGTATCCACGAATCGGAATGATGATTTTGACCGGAAACTTTGGCTTTATCGTATGAGTGGTGTGCGGGAATATTGGATTATTGATCCCAAAAAGGAAAAAGTTTTGGTCTATTTTTTTGAAGAAAGTGCATTTCCGGATATTTATCCGTTTGATACGCCAATTCCGGTGCGGATGTACCAGAACCATCCGGAACCGATTGCAATTCGGATTGCAGACCTGCTGGACTGAAAAAGTAAACGACACGGAAATCAATTTTTAAATGATGGTGTAAATTCTACGCCGCAGGCGACTGCGGT
>JAEDGE010000190.1 GCA_016297675.1 Oscillospiraceae bacterium | reverse complement strand
AACAGGGCGGACAGCGGTCACAGGCAGACAGCGTAGCGAATCTGCCGGACGGTTCGGATAAGTTTTCCCAAAAAAAATCCGAAAATTGATTTCCGTGAAGCACATTGCTGAAAACGAAAAAACTGGAAAATCCTTGCTCTTCTGCATTGACAATTTGTTTCCATTGGATTATAATAGTAATTGTAGTCCAATTTGTGCGGATTCGTATTTTTCATATATTTTCAAATATTATCCGTATTAAAAAATAATATCCAAATAAAAGGAGGGGTTCCTTATGCATCGAAATATTATTTTTTGTGCAGCATTGTCTGCCTGTCTGCTTCTCGGCGGATGTGGAATGGAAAGCCTGAAAAAAGAAACCACTGCTTCTGTTCAAAAAGATACAACGATACCGGAAACCACCACAGAAGCAGAAAATATCTCTGTCGGATATATCAATGTTCCGGATGATCAAACCGCTGTTGACCTGTATTCTGAAATGGATGGAGGTACCACACTGGCAAAAATGTTCCATCAGGATCCAGTCACTGTTTATTCTATTGCCGCAGACTGGGCAAAAATCTCCTATGGCGGTATGGTGGGATTTGTGGAACTGAAATATCTTTCCTTTACACAACCAACTGCACCAGCAAAAGAAACGGAAGCCCAAACAACAGAACCACAAACAGCTGTTGCTGCCGACAATAGCCCTGCCAATATCGAACAGAACGTCAATATCATTTTTATGAGTGACGGAGACGGTTTCCAAATTGCAGAACCGACTTACTATGCAGACTATGTTTCCGATGTCAACAGAAATGCTTGGTGTTCCGCACAATCCATCTATATCTTTTCTCAGCCAGATGTGAACAGCGAGAAACGAGAAGCAAATATGCTATACTACGGAGATACCCTAACGGTAGAGGGCAGCGTCGGCGAATGGTACTATATCAGCACCGACAGTGGAAACGGCTATGACCTGCACGGATATGTCAAGCAAAAATATATCACCTTTGGTGACAGCCCTGCTGCACCAGAGCCAGCAAATGCCACACATGGTCGTGTGAATGTTGGAAGTACCTACGTCAGAAGCTCCCCGAACAAAGAAAATGACAGCAATGTCCTGTTTACACTGCACGAAGGAGATACCTTTGATGTCCTCAGCTACGACGGATACTGGTATCAAATCAATTATAATGGCACCATCTGCTATATCAGCCACAAGATGGTGGAGGTCTGGTAAATACCATAGTATCACACTGCGAGGATGGAACCCATTATGAAACGTCAAAAAAATCATGCTGATTCCTCACAAAATCGAGTCCTTTTTGTTACTCTTTTCATCTGTATTCTGGCATTGATCATTTCGATTGCCGGATTGGTGATATTGCTGCTTGTGCATCAGTATGAGCATCCTCAGTCGGAACCCACAACAGTTTTCACTGTGACCACTACGGAAAGCCAAATGTCTTCAACGGAAACCACATCCGCTGCACTGTCAGCCATACAGACTACATTTACAATTGCTGCAACCACTGTCACTACAACTACTGCTGCAACAACGAAACCATCTGTCACAGTTTGCACAGAACTCTCTTCTATTCTCGAAAATAACAACTACACGTTGGAAGAACTCGGAAACAGCAAACAGCTGATTGCAGTTGTTTCCAGTGGTTCTTCCTGCACGGTGTATGGCTTTTCAGAAACCGGACACAACTGGGCAACTGATTTCGTCACAAGCGGCTGTGTGGGAAAGAACGGTGTTTCTGCGGAAAGTCGAGAGGGTGACTACCGCACCCCAAAGGGGCTGTTTCCGCTGGGCTTTGCCTTTGGAACAGAAAACCTGACCGATCTGTCTATCCCCTATCGACAGCTCAATGAAAACTGCTACTGGGTAGACGATCCGGAATCGGAGTACTACAATCAATGGCAGGAAACGACCAATATCACTTGGAACAGTGCCGAACATCTTATCGACTACGCTACCAGCTATCGATATACGGTTGTGGTCAATTACAACATGGATCCGATTGTGCCTTATAAGGGATCAGCCATTTTCCTGCACTGTGCGACAGGTTCTTATACAGCAGGTTGCATTGCCGTACCGACTGCGGATATGCGAAACATTCTGTATTGGCTGAAAGAAGATGCAAATCCTATGATTTTAATTTGCTGATCTCATATTCCTCTAACAAAAAAGCCCCGTTTGCCAATTCGGCACAACGGGGCTTTCCGATTTGATGTAAAAAGCAATTTAGTCAACGGTTACGATTTCGCCGTACAGCTCTCTCGGTGCAGAAACTGCATTGGATTCGTCTGTATCAATGTGCATTGCCAGTGCGTAAGAATCCGATACACGGCAAACGACATCGCCCAGAATTGCCTTTCTACCATCGGTGTCGAGCTTGACCCAGACAACATCCTTGTCCTGAATGCCCATTTCCGCAGCATCTGCTGGTGTCAGGTGGATATGCCGCTTTGCAACAATGACACCCTCAGAAATTTCGATTTTGCCAGCTGGGCCAACAATCTTACATGCACCAGAACCAGCCACATCCCCAGATTCCCGAATCGGTGCAGCAATGCCGATAGAACGTGCATCGGTTGCAGACAGCTCTACCTGATTTGCGTTCCGGAACGGACCAAGGATGGAAACGTTCGGCAGGGACTTCTTCGGACCAACGATGGTAACACGCTCTTCACTTGCAAACTGTCCCGGCTGCGACAGCATTTTCTTAACGGTCAGTTCTTTCCCTTCACCGAACAGAATTGCAAATGCTTCTGCAGTCAGGTGCACGTGTCTTGCGGATGTTTCTACAATAAATTTCTTTGCCATGGGAATACCCTCCAATAATTGATTGTTTTCTTTCATTTTACTACGTTTTTTGGATTTCGTCAATAGACTTTTCAGGAATTTTACAGAAAACGGTCTGTTAGAGACAGTACAGGAAAAATGAAGTCGTTCTGTTCATAGGAATCAGACTGTTTCATATTTGATTTATAGGAAATATTTGAAATGATTCTTCGGGAAACCTTGTCCGAGCCGTCCGGCAAGGCTGGGGGACACCCCCAGCTTGCCTGGGTGGCGTCAATCGCCCCCGTGCAACCTGACTGCAAATTCGATAGAAAAATTAAGAAGGGCGATTGACGTGACATTCTTTCTCATCCGTTTTCTTATCCGA
>JAEDGE010000189.1 GCA_016297675.1 Oscillospiraceae bacterium | reverse complement strand
CCGCTGCTGATGACTGCAATGCTTCTCACTTTTTTTCCTTCGCCAAAATCCGGATAGATTTCATTGGCATCGTTTCTTCCAATCCAGTCGGCGAACTGTTCATAAAATTCAGAATTCAGGATGTTTTGTATCACATCATGCCCGTATGCCTCACGGCTGCCAAATGCAAATTCCAGTTGCCGGATACTGGAACCATCCACATATTGCTTTACGATTGGCTCACAGGGGAGCGTATCAATGGTATACTCAATCGGATCTACCCCCAGTCGGTCAACCCCCAGAATTCGGTTATTTTCCAGCAGGGGACAGGTTGCAATGTAGTCCCATACGGCTTGAATCATCGACACGACATCATCCTCCTTCCAGTTTCTTTTGTGTTGAACGGATAATTTCTTCTCCATGTGCTGTCATGGCACGTTTGAGCCACCATCGCCCACGCTTGCCGGATGCAAGTCCTTTGTAGTACTGCCGTTTGGCATACGGAGCAATCCATCTAATGCGACCGCTGCCGACTTTCGTCCCCAAAATGCCGGAATCTCGCAGCATACCGGTTTTAAATGGAATGTACGGGTCGCATTTTCGTAGAATCTCACTGTCTAAAAATTTCTGTGCCTTTTTGATGCGTTTATCGAACACATTCATTTTCGGCATTTCAATTTTGAATCCGGAAATCAATTCGCACTCACCTCAATGTGCTGTATGTCCGGCGAACCATATCGGCAGTCTGCCACGGCTGTAATGGTGTGCTTATTCCGTGATTTTTGAATTTCATGCAGCTCCATGCTTTCCGGCACAATGCCACGACAGAGAATATCCTCCCGAACCGGCACATAATCCGTCACGGATTTCGCCGGAATACAGACATAAATGCTGTCACTCTGCTGCATTTCTTTTCCACTCTGGCTGCTGCCGATGGATTCCTCCCAGTACACATTCTGGATGATATGGCGGCTGAAAATCGGCTTGTGGTTCACGATTTTTTCTTGATGATAGATGGTGATTGCTTCACAATTTGTAAAAATCAGTCACACCCCCCTGTATAACAATCCTGTCCGCCCTAAGTACCGCATACAAATACTGCGGATGTAGTCAAAAAAGCTGTTTTCGCTGCCAAACAGAGCAGCCAGTTCCTCGGATGGTGTGCCATAGGTGACGCTGTATTTGCTGTTGGTTTCCGACTTTTTCAGGCGGCTGCTATCTGTCATACTACCACCAGCACCGTACATCTGATAGGTGTAGAATGCTTCCGCCAACGCACAGCAGCACTTTTTGACTGGTTCGGAGAATGGTTCTGGCACACCGCTTTCCAGTCTGCCGAACGTCACGCTGTCCATGTATTCTGATGCACGGGCGGCTGCCGTGCGGAATACCTCCGCATCGGCAATCTGCTGACCATAATAGCAATCCTTGTAATCTGTAAAGTCTGCATACATCTTACTGCACCGTCAGATAGCCGACCTTGACGCACTTTTTGTTGCTGTCCAGGTCAATGATTTCGATGGTATCGCCCTTCTTTGCGGCAATTTCCGTGCCGGATGTCCATGCGTTGCTGGTTTCCAGTTCTGTGAAATCCTGCTGATAGGTTGCACGCTCGGTCGGGTTGACACGATAAATAAAGCTACCGGTTGCCGTTGCAGCGGTGGTCACTGTCACTTTTCCGGATGCAAAAGCAGTCTGTACCAGTGCAATCAAAGACGGAGCAAACACGACAAGAATTGCCTGTTTCCGCAGCACTTTGTGGTCATATGCCATTCTGCCCTTGACCGCAGAGCAGTTCACATACTTGGAATCGCCTTCCAGAGAGACAATATGCGGTGCAGAAGAAAATTCCTTTGCCCGTGTTGCAAACTTCGGATGCCCTGCAATGCATTCCAGACCGGCGGTTTCATCGTTCCACTCGTAGACATTGAATCCGGCAATTCTGCCCACACAGCCGCTCTGCATGACGGTATCGCCCAGATTGGATGCACCCACAAAGTGGTCATCCTTCAGAATCTTTGCATAAAAGTCCGGCGTTGCCAGCAGATAGCGGCGGTTGTCCTTGGACGGAACATTTGCCTTGGTCATTCTGGTTCGCAGGTCGACAATGTCATCGTACACGGTTGCCGGTGTAGAAGCTGCCTTGGTAATCTGGGTACCCTGTGCAATCAGGCAGCTGGAGGCATCGGTATCCATCCGAACGGCAAGAGAATAGCCGGCAGAATCCAGACGATCCGCCACCAGATTATCCGGTACCAGTTCTGCATCATAGCCGTCAATGATTTCGTTGACTGCCACATCCTTGGTGATGGGGAAATTCTCGTATTCGGTAGAGCCTACGCCTGGTTCAATGCCGGCTGCCTTGTCGTAGTTTCTGGCAGAGACTTCGACATCCCGCTTTGGAATCTTGACCACGCCGGCGGCAGGGCTGCCCTCGTAGTCGTTGTTGAAAATGATACCATCTGCCAGAATGGTTTCACTTCTCATTTTTACAAGTACCATCTTGCTGTACTTTTCCTGTGCTTCATGTGCCATAAATTGTTACCTCCTGTTTATTCTGGTTTCAGATTTGGGTTTTTGGCGTAAAATGCCCGTTCCACGCCGTCCATGGAAGTGGGCAGGTGTCCGGATGTGGGAGCGGCTGCCCGTTCATGCGGATCTGGTGCAAAGGCATCTGGACAAGCTGTCTTCAATGCCTTCACGACATCCTCACCGCCCAGCAGCACACCCTTGTCATCAAACTGCAAATTTTTACTTACAATCTGATTGGTCAGATGTTCGGCATAGATGTCGTTTTTCATGCCCTGTTTCCGGACAAATGCAGCAACGCCATCCTTGTACTCCTTTTCCTTGCGATCGGCTTCCGCCTGTTCAAACTTCTGCTTCCAGTCAGCTGCCTCCTGCTTGATTTTGTCCACATCCATCTTTTCAAAGGATGCAAGCTTGTCATTCGCTGCTTTCAGGCTGGTTTGTGCTGCGGTCAGCTGTGCCTGCAAAGCATTGTATTCTGCTTCCGTGTAGGTCTTAGCTGTCTGCTCGGTCGTTGGTTTGGTTTCCTCTGCCATGGTTTTTTCCTCTCTTTCTGATTTTTGGGTATAAAAATAGCACCCTTTCGGATGCTGATTTGTCTTTTATGATGCTGGTAAACAGCAAAGTTATCGTTTTCGCATTTCTGCTAAATTCTTCTGACGG
>JAEDGE010000035.1 GCA_016297675.1 Oscillospiraceae bacterium | reverse complement strand
CGCCATAGTACGTTGTACAAACTTGCAATCTTTTTCCTCTAAATTTTGCTTGTTTTATCCTGTTTTGTTTTTTTCGGATGGCGGACAGCGGTATCTTGTTTCTCATCCGTTTTCTTATCCGAATCCGCAATGTTCCGCAGGGGGCAGCTTGCCCCCTGCACCCCTCCGCCAAGCTGAGCCAGCTTGACCGCAGTTCGCCGTTCGGCGGATAAAACTTGTTCATCGAACTCACATTGTTTTAATTTGTATGCGATGAAACCGCATTCTATCGCTGTAAAGCCGCATACACCTGCCGCATCACTGTTTCCTCTGCAAAAACGGTTTCTACTCGCTGTTTCGCTGCCTTTCCATATCGCTCTCGCAGAGCTGCATCTGATGCCAGTGTCTGAATCGCCTTTGCCAGTGCAGCGGCATCATTCGGCGGTACCGTCAAGCCCGTTTCCCCATCCAGACTGACATGCGGTACCCCAGTCGGCAGTGCAGTGTTAATGACTGGCTTTCCATATACCATTGCCTCCAACTGCACCAGCCCAAACGCCTCGCTATTTGCAACAGATGGCAACACCAGCATATCACATTCCTGCAAGGCTGCTCGTAAATCGGCATCCGAAAGACTGCCCAGAAAATGCACGTTCTCCATCTGTACAGCGGTCTGCTGCAATTCCTCTTGCAGTTTTCCGCTGCCAATCAGAAACAGTTCACAGCCGGTTACCTGCCGCATTGCCTCCAACAGCACGGTCACGCCTTTATAGTACACCAGCCGCCCCACAAACAACAGCTTCACGGTGTCCGGCTGCGTTGCTGCCTTTGCCAATACTGGATAGGCTTTTGCTGCCCGATAATCTGCAATGTCAATGCCATAAGGAATCACACGGCACTTTTCCTGTACCGTTGGCAAAAAAGCAGAACTGTCAATATGCCCCTGTGTCGCTGTCAAAATACAATCCGCACGCTTGAGCAGCCACCGCAACAGCGGACGATAAAAGCGTAACAGTGTCTTCTGCTTAACGACATCGCTGTGCCACGCCAGTACGACTCTTCCCTGATAACCGGAAAGCAGACACGCCAGATCTGCCAATGGAAACGGCATATGAATCATGACCACATCCGCTTGTTTTGCCATCTTCCGGAACTGCCAGAGAAATGAACAGGAAAGCGGACAGGAAAAATAAGTGCCAATGCTACCAGCTCGCAGTACCGGAATGCCTTCCACCACTTCCCGAACCGTTTTTCCCTTTTCCTGACAGACCAGCACCTGCACTTCTGCATGAAATTCTGTCTGTAGACAAAGTGCATATCTTCTCACCAGCGTTTCAATGCCGCCAATATGAGGAGGATATGCCTTATTGACCAGTAAAACCCGAAGTGGCTTCTTCATCGTGTCAGTGCCTCCTGATAGACATCATATAGGGCAGCTGCCGCATTTTCCCAAGAAAACATCGCCGCTCGCCGCAAGCCATCCTGCCGCAGCCGTTCCCGAAGGGCAGCATCCTGAAACAGCCGTTCCATTCCCTGTGCAATATCCTCGGTATGATGTGGGTCAACAATCACGGCACAATCTCCTACCACTTCCGGCAAAGAGGCAGCTCTCGTGGTCAGTACTGGTGTACCGCATGCCATCGCCTCCAGTGGCGGCATCCCAAACCCTTCATAGACAGACGGAAAAACAAATGCCAATGCACCGCACAGCAGCGGCTGCACATCTTCTTCCGGCACATATTCTGTAAACAGGACATCTTCCTGCAAATGCAGAGACTCTGTCAACTGATAAATACTATTGTTTCGCCAGCCATATCCCCCTGCCAAAACCAACTGTGGAGCATCTGGATGCTGTTGCTTCAGAAGGGCATAGGCTCGAATCAGCCGATCTAAGTTCTTTCTGGGCTCTAATGTACCCAAATAGAGAAAATAGCTTGTCTGTAAGCCCATCCGCTGTTTGAGTGCTTCAATTGCCGGAGCCGCTGTGGGCGGCATGGGAGAAAAGCGAATCCGATCCACACCACAGGGCACAACCCGAATCTTCTCTTCCGTTGCCGGAAAATATCGTATGATTTCCGATTTGGAAAACGCCGAATCTGTTACAATCAAATCTGCCCGATGCAGCGACCGCTGCAAACCGGTTTCCAGCATAAAACGTGTGCGGCCTCTTACAGTTTCCGGAAACGTCTTATAGACCATATCGTGTACCGTTACAATTCGCTTTCCCGAAACCCCCGGCGGAATGATATAGTTGAAAAAATGCGTAATCTCTGCATCTTTTCCAAAAAATGCACGGTACGGCAGCGGAATTGCCGTTGTCAACAGCCGATACAAATAGCCGGAAAAATGCCCCTGCCGTACACTGACATTACTCTGCTGTTCATAGTAATGCAATCGCTTTCGCTTTTCTACACCGTCTCCCTTGTCGAAAAACTGCAAAACATATTGTTCTTCTGGGTGCAGCATCATCATTGCCTGTATCTGACCTGCCTCACAATAACCGATTCCTGTCATCCGATTGCTGACCAACGGCAAGGCATCAAATGCAATCCGCATACCGTCACCTCCTCGTTTGTTCATATTGTCGCCTTACTGCTGCCGCAATTCTGCCTTTGCAAGTTCCAAATCATGGCGTACCATGCGTTCTACCAGCTCCTTGAAGGAAATCTCCCGTTTCCAGCCAAGCTTCTCCTCTGCTTTTGCCGGATTGCCGAGCAGAACTTCCACTTCTGCCGGACGGAAGAACTGCGGATTGATGGTTACAACCGTTTTCCCCGTCTTGCTGTCCACGCCGATTTCATCTGTGCCGCTGCCCTGCCATTGGATCACGATTCCCACATGTGCAAAAGCAATTTCCACAAACTCTCTGACTGTACGGGTTTCATTGGTGGCAATCACATAATCATCCGGTGCATCCTGCTGGAGCATCAGCCACATCGCATGAACATAGTCCTTGGAGTGACCCCAGTCCCGCTTGGCATCCAGATTGCCCAGTTCTACATGATCCTGCAAGCCCAGTGAAATGCGAGCCGCTGCAGTTGTAATCTTTCTGGTGACAAATTCCAGTCCACGCCGCTCCGATTCATGGTTAAAGAGAATGCCGGAGCAGGCGAACAGATGATAACTCTCCCGATAATTCTTTGTAATCCAATGCCCGTACAGCTTTGCAACACCGTATGGACTTCTCGGATAGAACGGCGTTTTTTCCGTCTGCGGCATTTCCTGCACCAGACCGAACATCTCTGAAGTAGAAGCCTGATAGAACCGGCAGGACGGCTTCACCACACGAATTGCCTCCAGCATCTTTGTGACACCCAGTGCATCAATTTCTGCAGTTGCCATCGGCTGCTCCCAGCTGGTTGCCACAAAAGACTGGGCTGCCAGATTGTAAACCTCGTCTGCCTGTGAAATCTGCATCGCACGAATCAGAGAAATTTCGTCGGTCATATCAGCATAGATGAAGTGAATCTTCTCCTTGATATGTTCCACATTTCCATAGTCTACGACACTCTTCCGACGCATCAGACCATATACTTCATAGCCCTTTTCCAGCAACAATTCTGCCAGATAAGAACCATCCTGACCGGTGATACCGGTAATCAATGCATGTTTCCTCATGTTACAATTCCTCCTGTTAATGATAGTATATATTTTTTAAATAGAAAATTCGTGATGGTTCATCCAAATATATATAGGCTGCTTTTACAGCAATGCATCCCGATTGCAAATCCGCAGATTCTCGATGACTTTTTTGACATCCTGCGTACTGTCTTTCGCACAAATCAAAGTTGCATCTTCTGTATCAATGACAATCAGATTTTCTACGCCCACCGCTGCAATCAGTTTCTTCTGTCCGCAGATAATACTTCTCTGCGTATTCACCGTAATGACATCGCCTTCAATATAGTTCCCATAGTCATTTGTCTTGTTAATGCGTTCCATTGCCAGCCAGTTTCCCACATCATCCCAGCCAAAGCTGCCCGGAACCGTGAAAATCTGGTCTGCCTTTTCCATAATGCCATAATCGACAGATTCACTCGGAAAACCAGCATAAACCTGCTCCAGCTTCTCTGTAAATGCATCTGTTCCATCCGTTGCTGCGATTTCCACCGCACCTGCATAGACTTCCGGCAAAAACTGTTCCAAATTGTGCAGAATGGTGTCAGTCTTCCAAACAAACATTCCGCTATTCCAGAGATAACAGTGGGATGCCAGATATTCCTTTGCGGTATCCAAATCCGGCTTTTCTACAAACTTTTCCACCGGATATACACCCGGCATCTGCGATTCTGAACGGTTTGCAAAACGAATATAGCCGTAACCAGTCTCCGGATACGTCGGCGGAATCCCGATGGTGACCAAGCGTTCTCCCTGTTCTGCCGCAGTGATTGCCTGCCGCAGCGTATCCAGATAGAGAGATTCATAGCGAATCAGATGGTCTGACGGCAGCACCAGCATCATAGCATCACCGCACCGTTTTTGAATGACAGCCGCCGCCAATGCAATACAGGGAGCCGTGTTGCGGCTGCATGGTTCCGGCAAGATATTTTCTTCTGGCAGCTCCGGCAGCTGTTCCTGCACCAGTGCTGCATACCGCTGATTTGTTACCACATAAATATCTGTCACATCCAACAACGGCAACAAACGATTGACGGTTTTTTGCAGCATCGTTTCCTTGTCCGCTGTCAGGGAAAGAAATTGTTTTGGTTTTGCCGTGCGGCTGCGTGGCCAAAAGCGTTCGCCTCGTCCGCCAGCCATAATAACAGCAGTCAGTTTCATGATTTTGTCTCCTTTTCGGTTCCAGAATCGGTTTCTGTTTCCTGTGGTACAGATTCCGTATGCTTCTGCATGGGAATGTGTGTCTGCTCGTGCAGCGTTTCATTAGACTGTCCCGGAAACAGTGCCGTCTTGATGGTCATCAGCAGAATCTGCAAATCCAGCAGCAGAGAATACTTTTCAATATACATCAGATCCATCTTCAATTTATCATAGGGTGTCGTGTCATACAGTCCGATCACCTGTGCATAACCGGTCAGTCCTGCCTTCACACGCAGCCGGAACGAAAACTCTGGCATCTGCTTCTCATATTCCTCTGCCAGCTCCGGTCGTTCCGGTCTTGGTCCCACCACAGACATCTCCCCCTTGAGGATATTCCAAAGCTGTGGCAACTCATCCAACCGACACTTTCGCAGAATTTTTCCCACTCTGGTGATTCGGTCATCTTCTGTCTTTGCCAGTTGTGGGCCGTCTGCCTCTGCATTACAGACCATACTGCGAAATTTATACACATAAAATGCTCTTCCATTGTAAGTCAGCCGTTTCTGCCGATAAAGCACAGGACCGCCGTCATCCAACTTGATGGCAATGCAGACCCCGATGCTGATGAACAGCACTGGGGCTGCCAGAAGCAACACAAAGCAGAGATCGAACAGCCGTTTTACAAGCCGTTGTTCAATTCGCAGACCGCTGTTCCGGCAGAGCAGCAGCGGCGTATCAAATAACCGGATTTCCTCGCCGCCTCTGACAATAATATCGGATATTTTCGGCACAACATACGTCCGCATTTGTCTGGAAAAACAATATTTCAGCAAATCATTCCGCAACTGCCCCGGCACATCACAGAGAATCACGCCCTGATAATGGGAAATGGCTTCAAAAATTGCCTCTTTTTCCTGCCGGCTGTCCACACATGCACAAATCATATACTTTTCCACTCGCTGACTCATCTTCAGCACCAATTCTCCAGCGGCTCTGTCTCCATAGACTACAATCAGCTTTCTTGGCGGATAAATCCGAAAATACAGCTTGTTGCAAAAGAAAATCCACAGAAGTAGAATCACCAGATCAATGCCCGTCAAAATCATCAAAGGCAGCAGTTTGGCAAAATGACGGCTGATCAGGCTCACCTGCAAATATGTGACCAGATTCACACAAAATAACGACAGCATCTGACTATAAAACGAGTCGCTTCGCTTCAGATAGCCAACCCGCATGCCACCAAATGCCTTTCCAAACAACAGAACCAGTACTGCATATAATAAAATCATGACCCAGTTTCCACGCCGATAAAACGGTAGCAGCAAAAAACTGCTGTAATAACGATACCAAATAAATGCAAAGCAGCCGGTCAGGGCTGCCAACAGAACGCCTGTAGAACAAAATGAAAAGACGCCACGATATTGGTCACGATTTTCCACAATCATTGACTTTTTTTGTTGCATATAGGATTCACCACCTGTCGGTCATTCCAAAATATCATCATTATTATAGCAAAGCCGTTCTGCGGTGTCAAGCATTTCCGAAATTTTCACCAACCTCACACAATTTAAATGCGTTCAATCTCCAAAAAAGAGAAACAGTGCCGTTTATACGACACTGTTTCCCAAAATCCAATGAACAAATCTGCAACTTATCCTTTTGAGCGGGAATACTGCATATGCGTCATAAACCGCTGCGGCTGCAAATGTGCTTTCACAGTATGCCAAAATGCCGCTGTGGGTGAAACCATTACCTTTGTTTCTGCCTTTGATTCTACCCATCCAACCAGTACATTATCCACTTCTGCACATTGCAACAGCATTCCGCAAAATGCCATCACGTCTTCTTTGCTCCAGTTTCCATCTGAAACAGAAAAGTCATATCGTAACGGACCAACCTGCCGACAGGTCAACGGAAGCAATGCTTTGTGCTTTTCTGCATGAAACGAACAATTCTGTTCTGCCAGCTTTGCTTGCATCAGCTTTCCCATGTAAGAATGGCTGTCAGAACATGTCGTTTTCAATGTTACCATGATCCAATTCGGTGTACTCATCTTTATACCCCTTATTTTTTAATTTCCAGCGGTTCATCATCCTATTTCTAAGCGATAAACCGTTCTGTTATCTATAGAAACATTCAAGAAATTGCATAAAAATAAAAATAATCTTCATCTCCGGCATACTGTACAGCTATGCAATCCTGAATGGAATATCCTTCCAATGGATAAACAAGAATCGTATAAACCCGACTTCCCTCTGCTTGTATGGCAACAGAAAAACCGGCAAGGTCATCCAGTTCTTCGTAAGAAACCGTTTCATAGTTTGTTTGATAATGCACACCATTCCAACGTGCATATTGAAAATCATAGAGAGAACCGTAAGTTGGCACACCACGGAAAGTGGTAGTGGTTTCTATTTCTTCTGTCATCGGTGGTTCCGTTGTCCAAACCGGTTCTGTTTCTGTTGCAGTCGGCTCCGTGATAACAGGATCTGTCACAATTGGTTCGGTTTCCACCATATCCATATCATCTGACAATGGTTCCGTTTCCAAAATCAACTCCTCTAATGATAACAGAGCCATCTCCGCAGTTGTTATTTCTATCTGCTCAGAAGTGATTTTTGATGCGCTGCTTAGAACCGTAGTAGTCTGCATAGCAGTTGTGCTGGCTGCTGTACTGGTCACAACAACCGGCTCGTCCGGTGATGCAGTCACAGGCAATGTATGTGATCCTGCTGGCTCAGAAACTTTTGCACAAAAATCCTTTGGCTGCTTTTCCTCTGACATTTGTAGTCCAACCACTGCAATGGTAATCGCTGTACAGCAAAGTGCTGCTGCCCGTGCGAAGGTGCCAAACCGCAACCGCTGCAAGGAGAACGGTGTTTTTTCTGCACGCTTCGGCTGTGCTTCTGCATACATTTTTTGCAGGATTGCCTGTTTCATTCGTTCTTTTGCGGCTTCATCCGGATTCAGATTGTCCCATACTTTTTTCCAGTCCTGCTGCATAACCGTCACCTCCCATTTCTTTCTGCAATGCTGCCCTTCCTCGTTTCAGAAGGGAACGCACCGTGGATTCCTTTTTTTCCATTGCTTCTGCAATTTCTTTACAGGAATACTCTTCATAATAGTATAAATATAATACCGTTTTATATTTTTCCGGTAATTGTATCAATGCTGTCAAAACTGCATTTTCTTCTGGCGTCTGTGTTTTGGATTGCAAAACGGTTTCCCAATCCTCCACCTCCTGACGTTTCTGCCAAATCCAACTATGCAGCATGTTCTTACACACATTAGAGGCTGTGACAACCAACCATCCCCGCAAATGCGATTCGCTCTCCAATGGCTTTTGCGACTGCATGAGCCGCAAAAAGGTTTCCTGTACGGCATCCTCCGCATCGGCACGATTTTTCAAAAAGCTGTAGCAAATTCGATAAACAGCGTCAACATGCTGCATATAAAGTTCCGTAAACGCAGCCTCATCCAGCGGGTTGACGCGTTGCATTGTCATTCCCTCCCTATGTGCTTTTATTCCGCAAACAAGGCGATTTTTCTCTGCATTTTCTTTTCATTATACCACTGCGATAGAATGATTACTACAGCCCCAAATGAACCGATTGTGAATTTATCATAAAATATTAAAAAATAAGATGCAATCCATCTTTTGCCATCTTTCAAATCTACAGCAAACAAAAATGCGGAAAACAGCATCGGGGAGAATCTGCATTCCGCATTATTTTGCCTATGTCCAGCAAGTATGTTTCTGTTTTCTTCCATCCCAAAACCAGTGTTCCCGGCCTGTCCTTTCTGGATGGGTTCCTCGTACCGCACAGTGCAATCCCCCCTCACACCGCCCTTTCTCACGGCTTAAAGGAAAAACAGAACTGCATACCACTGTTTGCACGGCAAACGCCGCAAAAAATCCCTTCACTATGGATACAATTCTGGAATAGAAAAAGTTGCAAATCCCGAAAATTTTTTTCAGTTTTTGTGACTTTTGTAGGAATGCACAAAAGCTACCACAAAAATTTATGAATTTTTGCCTGCAATTCACGTGAAAAAATTTACATCTTTTTGAAAAAAGCGTTTTCTTTTTCATGATTTTATGGTATAATAACAGTATTCCTGTGACAACAGTCCTGTTGCGGACATTTTCGCCCATCAACAATCTATTTTCAGAAATGCTGTCCGGAAAAAATTTTATCCATAAATGAGGAGATGCCATGAATCAATACAAACGACTTGCCGCCAACACCATCATCTTTGCGATCGGTTCGTTTGGCTCAAAAATCCTATTGCTATTCTTAACAAAACTATATACTGCAAACATCAATCCAGCAGATATCAGTACAAAGGAACTATTGGAACAAACCGCAAATTTTATCATTCCAATTGTAACATTTTCCATTACAGATGCCATTTTACGTTACGGACTGATTCGGAACTACGATAAGCGGAAAATTCTCACCTCCTCCTACGTCATTCTTGGTTTAGGAATGTGTGTGCTGTTGGTATGTTCTCCATTATTAAAACTACTACCCTATACAGACGGGTACTTATGGCTACTAATTATTTATGTATTCACTTCTTCCCTCCGTTCTATTCACTCTCAGTTTGTGCGTGCACGAGGATTGGTAACATTGTTTGCATTTGACGGCATTCTTGCCACATTGACCTTATTTATCTTTAACGTCATTTTTATTTCGTTTCTGGATCTTGGTGTTACGGGATTTCTGCTTTCTGTCATCTGCTCTGATCTGCTCTCTGCCATTTTCCTATGGTGGATTGCAGGACTACGAAAATATGTTGGGCGGCAGTATATCAGTCCCAAAATGTCACGCTTAATGATTAAGTTTTCGGCTCCGTTGATTCCGACAGCACTGCTTTGGCTGGTCACAGGCTTTTCTGATCGGCTCTTTCTGCGGTATATGAATGGTCCATCGGGACTGGTCGGGGAAACGGCTGCTGGCATTTATAGTGTCGCATCAAAATTGCCGAACTTAATTTCCACGGTTTCCACTGTCTTCTATCAGGCATGGAACATGTCTGCTATTCTGGAGAATGATTCCAAAACACGCAGCCATTTTTATAAGCAAGTATTTTCGGCTTACGAATCTTTTCTGGTCATTGCCAGTGCAATCCTAATTGTATTCGTTCGTCCATTCTCCAATTTACTGATTGACTCCAGCACTTACACAGAATACGCAGAAGCTTACCGCTATACACCGGTTCTGATTGTATCCGTTCTGATGATGTGCATGAATCAATTCTTTAGCAGTATTTATTCTGCAACGCAGCACACCTCTCATTCTTTCTGGACCAGTCTTGTCGCAGCCATCGTTAATCTGCTTTTGAACTGGATTCTGATTGGAACATTTGGCATTACAGGTGCTGGTATTGCAACCTTTGTAAGCTATTTTGTCAGCTATGTAATTCGGGTACGGGATGCCAGACGATATGTACCATTTGCAATTGACCACACCCGATTTGCACTGAATCTTGTAATTCTCTTCCTCTTGAGTGCCATTTCTGTTTACACACCGCCGGGGTGGAAAGTGATGCTTACAATTGGACTGTTCTTTACGATTGCTTATAACTTCAGTGCCATTACCAGTACCGTGCGGCGAATTATAAAGCGATAATCTTTTAAATGAATTTTATTTGACAGATATTTTTAAAATCATATAAAAATAAAATTTATAAAGGAGCGTTCTCTATGGCAACCCCTCACAATCAAGCCAACAAAGGCGACATTGCCAAAGTCGTACTCATGCCCGGTGATCCTTTGCGTGCAAAATTCATTGCAGAAACCTATCTGCAAAACCCTGTCTGCTACAATACCGTCCGGAATATGCTGGGCTACACCGGCACCTATCAAGGCGTACAAATTTCCGTACAGGGCAGCGGGATGGGAATGCCATCTATGGGCATTTATTCCTATGAGCTGTTCCATGAATACGATGTCGATGCCATCATCCGGATTGGCACCGCTGGCGGCATTACAGATGCCGTAAAGCTGCGAGATCTTGTCATTGGCATGGCAGCCTGCACAGATTCCAACTATGCTGCACAATATGAACTTTCCGGTATGTTTGCACCAATTGCAGATTTTTCGCTGCTCGAAGCCGCTGTTGCAGCAGCACGAGAACAGAACAAACCGTTCCATGTGGGAAATCTGTTCTCTACGGATGTCTTCTATACAGCAAATACGCCGTTGCCACAATGGGCAAAAATGGGCGTTCTGGCAGTGGAAATGGAATCGGCTGCCCTCTACTGCAATGCTGCAGCTGCTGGGAAAAAGGCACTTTGCATTACCACCATTTCTGATTGTCCGCTGCGTGGAGAATCTACCTCGGCAGAAGAGCGGCAGACTGCCTTTACCGATATGATGGAAATTGCCCTGCGAACGGCAGTTTCTGTGCAAAGTTGAAAAATTTTTTCCTTTTTCAGAATTCTTTAAGCATATCCTGCTACAATAAAGAACGGAATGAACTTCCAACACTTCCCCAAAGTGTAACCCCGACCAAGCAAGATGATGGGTCGGGGTTTTTACTATTTCTCACTGAAAGGAACACACGCTATACATAAATTGAAATTTCTTTTATCAGATCATATGGAGGAAAGCAAATGGAACACGATATCGACTTGAATATACACTATTCTGCACCACAGCCTATTTGGGATAAGATTGGATTGGTGTACGAATCGATGCCATATTGGGCTGGCTACAAAGATGTTCCACGATGGAGCGGAGAAAATGTGAATCTATGGGCTTCTGTAGAACCAAGCGGTATTCAAATTCAAGGTATCATGCCGGAAAAAGTTTGGAACGAATGGTATTGTCTGCTGAAAAAGAAACTAACAGAAGCCCTCGGATATGAAATCGGAGAGCCGGAAGAGGGATACAGATTTCAATATTATGATTAAAAAGATTGCGATTTTATACTGTCCTCTATTGCAAACAACACTGTTGTTTGCAATGCCACTAAAAGTGGCTGCAAAGCCATCGGCTTTGCGAGGACAGTATGAACGGCGGCTCTTGGTGGCAAAGCCACCACCGGCAATTCATTGCCGGTATTGCAAAATTGTAGATTTTGCAATAGAGCCTAGTATAGATCGCCTTCTTGCATAACATCCTTTTCCGTTCGTAGAGGCTTATTCTCAATTTTTCTCTTGCAATTCCTCCAAAAATATGCTATGATAAGAATTAAGTACAGCCGTTTTCTGGCTGCAATCAGCAAACAGGAGGGATTTTCCAATGGCAGCAAAACCATACTACATTACCACCCCGATTTATTACCCGTCTGGCAATCCGCACATCGGTCATTGCTATACAACGGTTGCCTGTGATTCCATCGCACGTTACCGCCGGATGCAGGGCTATGATGTCATGTTTCTCACCGGTACTGACGAACACGGTTTGAAAATTGAACAGAAAGCCGCTGAAAAAGGCGTGACCCCAAAGGAATATGTGGACGAAATTGTAAAGACATTCAAAAAGCTCTGGCAGTATATGAATATCAGCTATGACCGCTATATCCGCACCACAGATGACTACCATATTGAAACGGTTCAGAAAATTTTCAAGGAACTGTACGACAAGGGATATATCTACAAGGGCGAATATAAGGGCAAATACTGTACCCCTTGCGAAAGTTTCTGGACAGACTCTCAGTTGGTAGACGGCAAGTGTCCGGAGTGCGGCAGAGAGGTCATTGAGGCAAAGGAAGAAGCATACTTCTTTAAGATGTCTCCCTTTGCAGACCGGATTACCCAGCTGCTCACCGAAACCGACTACCTCCAACCAAAAACCAGAGCAACCGAACTGGTGAACAACTTCATCAAACCCGGTCTGGAAGATCTCTGCGTTTCCAGAACTTCGTTCAAATGGGGTATTCCGGTCACCTTTGATCCAGAACATGTGGTCTATGTATGGGTCGATGCCCTTTCCAACTATATTTCTGCCCTCGGTTATTACAACGACACTTACCACGACTACGACCACTACTGGCCGGCAGATGTACACATGGTGGCAAAGGATATCATGCGATTCCATGCCATTATCTGGCCTGCCATTCTGATGGCACTGGATCAGCCGCTGCCAAAACATCTGGCTGTACACGGCTGGATTACCTTCAACGGACAGAAAATGAGTAAGTCGCTTGGAAACGTAGTAGACCCATTTGTACTGGGCGAACGCTATGGTGCAGATGCCATTCGGTATCATATCCTGCGGGAAATGGCACTCGGCTCTGACAGTTCCTTCTCCAACGAGGTGCTGATTACCCGTATCAACGCCGACCTTGCCAATGGTCTGGGCAATCTGGTTTCCCGCACCGTTGCAATGGTAGACAAGTATTTCGGCGGTACGCTGCCGGAAGAACGGGAAGCCGGTGAATTCGATGACGACTTGATTGCAACAGCAACCGCCCTGCGAAACAAGGTTGACTATTTCATGGATCAGACCCAGCTGAACAATGCTCTGGCGGAAATCTTCAAGGTGGTTTCCCGTGCAAATAAGTATATTGACGAAACCGCACCTTGGGTACTGGCAAAGGACGAAAGCAAAAAGACCCGTCTGGCAACGGTACTGTACAATTTGCTGGATACCATCCGGATTATCTCCACGCTGCTGTCTGCCTTTATGCCGACCACCATGCCAAAGATCTGGGAACAGATTGGAGCTGGTGTCAGTGAACGGACTTATGATGCTGCGGCAACATTTGGTGTTCTGCCGGCAAATGTGACGATTCAGAAGGGCGAAATTCTCTTCCCAAGAATTGATGTGGAAAAGGAAATTGAAGCCTTGAATGCCATTATCAAAAACAACGAACCGCAGAAACCAGCAGAAGAAGAATCTGCTCCGGTGGCAGAACTGGCTCCGGAAATCAGCATTGACGACTTTGCAAAGGTTGATCTGCGAGTAGCGAAAGTGTTGGAATGCGAAAAGGTAAAGAAATCGAAAAAGCTGCTGAAGCTCCAGCTGGATGACGGTATGGGCGGACGGCAGGTTGTTTCCGGTATTGCCCAGTGGTACAAGCCGGAAGATTTGATCGGCAAGAAAATCATACTGGTTGCCAACCTGAAACCGGCAAAGCTATGCGGCGTGGAAAGTAATGGTATGATCTGTGCAGCAGATGCTCCAGACGGCAGTGCAAAGGTCATCTTCCCAGATCAGACGCTGCCTTGCGGTGCAAAAATCCGCTGACTTTCTTTTTGCTAAAAAAGAAAAGAACGCAAAAGAAAAAAGTTCGCCGTTTGGCGGATCACACAATTCATGATTCATTTCACGATTAAAAAAATAAAGGAGGTTTCTATTATGGACAGACTAAAAGGAAAAGTTGCCATCGTTACTGGTTCCACAAGTGGAATCGGCGTGGGCATTGCAAAATTGTTTGCAGCAGAAGGGGCAAAGGTCGTCATCTGCGGTCGCCGGAAAGAAAAAGGACAGGCTGTTGTGGATAGCATTCTGGAAAACGGCGGAGAAGCAACTTATCATTTTATGGATATCACCATCACAGAGAGCATTGAACAGCTTTTCACAGATACAGCTGAACAGTACGGAAAGATTGACATTCTGGTAAACAATGCTGCTAATGTCAGCTTGAAAGATGGTCGTGTGGACGAATTGACGCTGGAAATGTGGGATAACATTTTCCAGAGCGACATCCGTGGCACGTTCTATGCAACCAAGTGTGCACTGCCTTATCTCCAGAAAAATGAAACCGGCGGCTCTATCATCAACATTGGTTCTATGGCATCCTGCGGCGGTGATTTAAGTTCTACCGCTTATGCCTGTGCAAAAGCTGGCGTAGACCTGCTCACACAGTCCACCGCATTGCAGTATGGGAAGCAGAATATCCGCTGCAACTGTGTCAGACCAGGTTTGATTGTCACCCCTGAAAACGAAGCTCATGTTCCACAAGCGTTAAAAGATATTTTCACCAGCAACATTATGGTAAACCGTTACGGCTGCCCGGAAGACATCGGACAAATGTGTGTCTTCCTTGCTTCTGACGAAAGCTGTTATGTAACAGGGCAAATTATCAATGTAGATGGTGGATTGAATTCCCATGTACCTACCGTTGCACAGTTCAGACAGCTGAATTCTCGTACTTGGTAATCTTCTTCAATAGCAAGTAAAGTATATGAAAGAAACCCGTCCGCACGGCTCTCACTACCGTGCAGACGGGTCTTGCAATTTTATTCAAAAATTCAGGCATCCTGTTGCAAAATCATCCGATACCCATCCATCCAAGGCTTCACATGTGCCGGATGCTGTTCTGCATAAGCAAACATCGTGTCTGCAAGCCCTTCCTGTAAAAATGCCTGTAACTGTGCATCCGAATACGATTGCATCCCACTGCACAACTCTGAAATGGCAATGCCGATCTTACCATTTTCAGTTTGCATCAACCGGAATGGCCAGACTTGACAGTCAAACGGCTTTTCCTGCTCCGACAGACCACAGCCATGGGCTGTCAGCATTGGACAAGCAAACAGTTCCTCGCCTTTTAATGGCGGTGCCGCAAAGGTCTGCTCTGCACCAACTGGAACCAGTT
Source organism: Oscillospiraceae bacterium (assembly GCA_016297675.1). Lineage (GTDB taxonomy): Bacteria > Bacillota > Clostridia > Oscillospirales > Ruminococcaceae > Ruminococcus_C. Next base: position 359 of record JAEDGE010000035.1, on the reverse strand, counting down.
TCACATCCGGCTGCATCTGCTGCACCGCCGCCACTGTTTCTGGTGGCAGAACCGGCAGTTCCCAGATATCGCTGGCATCAAACTGACAGCACAGCCGACAGGCAGCACATGTGCTGCGAGATAACATTTTTGTCAGCATATCAGGATTCCTTTTTAAACTTTTTCGTGGCAGCTGCAATCATATCATCCAGCTCACCTGCTTTCAGCTTCTCTGCCAAGCCGCTTTTTTTCAAAAGGGCTTCAATTTTTTCACGGGATTCCTGATTTTTTACCATATTCTCAATGGTCTCCCGAATTTTGTCGTCATTGTCGGCGATCAAATCGGTTAATTGGTCTTTTAACTTTCCAAGCATATTTTT
>JAEDGE010000188.1 GCA_016297675.1 Oscillospiraceae bacterium | reverse complement strand
ATCAGCTTGACCATAGTCGCCTGCGGCGTGCAGCCGTTTCCCGCCCTTGAGGGCAGGAAAAAGGCTATCCCTTCCACAACGTAACGGTGGGTGGACTGTCAGCGGCGACTCGCCGCCGCCTGCGGCGTGCCACGATTCTTCTCAATCCTGCAAATTTTGCCGCTGCACTGCATCCAGCTGCCGCTGAATCGCTCTCGTTCTGCTCCCCACTAACTGTTCCAGTTGTGTATCCGCACGCCGCAAAGACTGCTGCGTCTTGAGCAGTACCTCAGCAAATCGGTCAACCTCTGTCTGCACTTGCTGCAATACCTGCCACACCTCTGTACTGCGTTTCTGAATGGCAAGCGTCTGAAATCCCATTTGCAGGGCATTCAGCATAGCAGCCATCGTAGACGGTCCCGCAATGTTGACTTGAAATTCCTGCTGTAACTTTTCTACCATGCCGAGGTTCACCACTTCTGCATACAGCCCTTCAAAAGGCAAAAACAAAATCGCAAAATTGGTCGTATATGGCGGACAAATATATTTATCATGAATGTCCTTTGCACATCTCCGTATCGTCTGTTCCAGATTTCGGTAGGCACTCTTAATCCGCAGCTGGTCACCGCTGTCGATGCTTTCCCGCAGAGCTGCATAGGTATCGCCCGGAAATTTGGCATCAATCGGCAGCCAAACGGGAGCATCCTTATCATTGCCCGGCAGGCGAATCGCATATTCGACATGCTCTCTCTGATAGGGGTTCACGGTAACATCATAAGCATATTGTTCTGGTGACATGACTTCTCTTAAAATCGCACCCAACTGTACTTCCCCTAAAATGCCTCTTGTTTTCACATTCGACAGGACTTTTTTCAAGTCGCCGACCCCAGCAGCCAGCGTCTGCATTTCTCCAAGCCCCCGATAGACTGCCTCTAACCGTTCATTGACCATCTGGAAGGCATTTTGTACCTTTTGTTCCAGTGTCTGCGACAGCTTCTGTTCCACCATTCCCTGAATCTCTGCCAGATTGTCCGACTGTACCTGCTGCATTCGGTTCAGGCTGCTCTGAACTGTCTGGCGAATCTGCTCCATCCCCTGTCCGCTGGTCAGTTCAATCGTACACAAACGCTGTTCCAACTGCTGCAATTGGGTTGCCATTGTCTGTTCCATAGATTTCATTTTTTCTGCCTGATGGGTACCGGTCTGCTGCTGATTATCCGCAAGCAGCTGCCCGAGCAGCTGCATATTCTGCTGCACTGCGGCAACCAGTTCTTTCCGCTGTTCCTGCATCTCTTTTTGCAGCTTTTGCAGCTGCACCGCATTGCTATTGGGCGTTACCGGCTGCTTCGGTTTTCGCAAAAGCAGTAATACCTGCAAGCCAATCACGACCAGCAGCAGCAAAATGATAATAATTTCCATTATGTTTCCTCCTGCGATCGGTTCCGGCATTGTTTCCGCTGAAACAGCTTCAGCACAAGGAAAAGCACTGCACAGGTGATGATGACAATATCCAAAATATCATTCAGCTTTTGCATATATTTCTGTACAGTTTGCATTTTTGACATATCCATACACTCCTTCTTATCTCTGCATGATTTGGAAAAGGCTGCTGCAACCATTGCAGCAGCCTTCTTTTTTCCGATGGAAAAACAAATTTTACCGTTCCAGAATTTGTGACCGATCCGGTCCATTGCCAACCATGACAACCTTACAGCCGCAAACTTCTTCCAGTCTTGCAATATACTTCTTGCAGGATTCCGGCAACTCGTCAAACGTCTTACAGCCGGTGATGTCCTCTGAAAAGCCCTCAAATTCCTCATAAACCGGCTTGCAGTCTGCCAGTTCTTCCAGTGCCGGCGGGAAATCTCTCAGAATCGTGCCATCTGGCTTCTCATAGCCCACACACATTTTCAAGGTTTTCAAACCGCTCAGCGTATCCAGCTTATTGATTGCCAGACCATCCAGTCCATTGGTGCGAACAGAATGCCGTACAATCACTGCATCAAACCAGCCCGTTCTTCTCGGTCTGCCCGTGGTCGTACCAAATTCGCCGCCCTTGTTCCGAATCAGATCACCGGTTTCGTCATCCAGTTCTGTCGGGAATGGCCCCTTTCCGACTCTGGTCGTATATGCCTTTGCCACGCCAATGATATTGGTAATCATCTTCGGTCCAACACCGCTGCCGATGCAAGCACCAGCAGAAATCGGATGAGACGATGTCACATAGGGATATGTGCCAAAATCAATATCCAACAGGGTTGCCTGTGCCCCCTCGAACATAATGGTTTTGCCTGCCTTGTCTGCCTCGTAGGTCAAAACGGAAACATCCGCAATGTATGGAGCCAGCCGCTTACCATATTCCATATATTCTGCAATCACTGCATCCAAATCAAAAGCCTCTCCGCCGTAAACTGCTGTGATAATCTTATTTTTCAGTTCGCCTGTGGTTCTTGCCTTCTGGGCAAATATTTCCGGATGCACCAGATCATACATCCGCAGACCGCAGCGTTCATACTTGTCCATATAAGTTGGTCCAATGCCACGCTTGGTGGTGCCGATATCCGAATTGCCACGGAACTGCTCCGAAAGTCCGTCGAGTGCAATGTGCCACGGCATGACAACATGAGCACGGGGATCAATTTTCAGATTGGCAGTGGAAATTCCACGGCTTTCCAGTCCATCCAGTTCGGAAATAAAGTCCTTCGGGTCTAATACCACACCGGCACCAATCAGGCAAAGTGTATCCGGATACAGAATACCGGACGGAATCAGGTGCAGCTTATAAACCTCGCCGTTGTTGACAACGGTATGACCAGCATTGTTTCCGCCGGTTGCACGTACTACAACCTCTGCACGAGATGCCATAATGTCAATAATTTTCCCTTTTCCTTCGTCTCCCCACTGAGAACCGACAATGATATTTGCAGGCATATTGTTTCCTCTTTCCGTTTCTTTAGATTTTCGTACAGCTGAAAAGCCGTATCACATTTTCTTATTATAACAGCTATTTCCGAAAATTGCAATACCATACGACAAATTAACACGAAAATCAATTTTCATATTTCTCAGAGAAACCTTTTCTGAACCGTCCGGCAGAATCGCTACGCTGTCTGCCTGTGTCCGCTGTTTGCACCATACAGCTGCTTTTTCCATCTCTTTCTTTTCACGCAAATCAATTTTCGGATTTCTTAGGGAAACCTTGTCTGAACCGTCCGGCAGATTCG
>JAEDGE010000187.1 GCA_016297675.1 Oscillospiraceae bacterium | reverse complement strand
TGCCAGCCTGTTTATGTCCTATAAGGCTGCGGTGAGGACAGGTACGATTTCCATGTTGCTTGCCTACATGATCGCTTTTACTGCCGAGTACACAGGAAATCAGATTTTGGACTACCTGACCCCTCTGCGGTACTATGATGTATATGAGGTGGCACTGCGCGGATTCCGATTTTCCTTTGTCGTTTTGACATTCGCTATTGTGGGTGCTTGTATCGCTGCTGCATTAAATCAGTGGAAGCGGCGTGAACTATAAAATTGATGCCACTAACACCAAACCGCTGCTACATGGAACCAACCATGCGGCAGCGGCTTTTTTATTTTCGAGTTTTTTCTTCTTATGGCTGGTAAACTTTATTCGCCTTTATTCATACACCTCAAATGCAAACATGGTTTCTTTCGGCAGCTTTTCATTTTCACAATTCAAGAGATACCGTATTGCTTGTTTTGCAAAAACATTGGAGATCATGGTATCCCAGTCTGCAAGCCGGACGATCGACTCTGTGTTATTCTCAAAATCAAATACAATTTCGCCCCATTCGCCATCACAGTCTGCCTGATATTCGTAGACTGCGGTGGCGATTTTCTTTTTTCGCTTGGTTTTGGACTTTTGTTTCAACCGAACTGCATGGACGCCGCCATTTTCGACCAGCAATAGGGTGAGATGTTCTGCCGCTTTCCGGTAGGCTCGTTCCGCACCGCTGGCGGAGCTGCCTTCAAACATAACAGCCAGTTCTTCAAAGGTGGGGCGGTCTTTCCATGAACCGACACGCCCACAGGTCATGCAGATGGCAAGCCGCTTTTCCAGCAAAGTCTGTTCTCGGTAGTTCAGCTTTTCAAATGCTTTCCGCACCTTTTCAGCCTGTATGCCATCCCATAGAATGTCCGCATAGTTCCAGCTATCGTCACGGGTCACATCCTCGCCTGTTTCTTCGCCGTCCTCGTCCTGCTCGGTCACAAAGAATGGCTGCTGATTGCGGATACCACGGACAACCTTCAAATATTCCTCCGCCAGCGCAAGATCGCAGTCGTATTTCTTTACAAATTCACCAATGGCATCTTTCGTGTTGTGGTAAAGCCATGCCATTGTGCGGAGCATCTTGTAGCGGGTCAGCGAGGATACCGACCATTGTTCTTCTCCCATACGGAAACGGAGCATAGCATCCCGTATAAAGGGATAGATGTAGGTGGCATATTCAGCACCCTTTTCGGGGTCATAGTCCGGCAGCTTCTGGAGCATAGCTTCCCGGCAGGACAGTTTTATATCTAAAAAACGCTCTGGGTCATACTGATCGCCGCCGTCTACGCCGAGAAAACCTTTGATGCGCTTGTTAAGTTGTGGCTCGTAGTAGTGCAGGAAAAACGAAAAGTATTTCAGTTCCTTTTCCCGGAGGGCAGACAGAATGTAATCGTTGATGTTCTCTGCCTTTGGCGGCTCCGGTTCCAGTTGGAAGATGCGCTCTGCCATATATCTTGTAATGCCGCCGTCAGGCGTACTGGGAACGGACTTGGGCTTGTACCCGGTCATGTTCCATGTGTATTCGCTCAGCATAGCAACGCACCTCCCTTTGTATCGATTATGTTTTTCCTTTAGTGAAACTGGGATTGGTCAATTACTCAAAAGATGCGGATTCTGAATCCAAATACGCCGAAGTGCAAGCATAAATAAAAAGCAATAAGAATAAGCAAAGCACACAATACCAGCAGCAACAGCATTGTGTCGGATTTATTCCCCCATTTTTTTGATATTTTATAGCAAGCAATACCAATTAGTCCACCAACACTATTCAAAATAACGTCATCAATGTCAGATACACCTCTAATAAACACATATTGAAGAACCTCAATGCACACGGAAGCCAATATAAGCATAAATAACACTTTATCATGTCGTTGGTTAATCATGGATAAGAAAATACCCATCGGAATAAACATCAATAAATTTCCAACGATATTCGCTATTCCCAGCGGTTGTTTATCTACTATATAGTCATTAACAAAACCAAACGGAATAAGGTTAACTGCTCTGATATGCTCTTTCATAAAAACCAGCGCAAACAATATTATCAAATAGCTAACAACCGTAATACCAAAAAGCATTTTTTTATTCATATCACACCTCATTGATTTTCAGCTTCGCTTTTCAAAGCATCCTGTTCCATCTTTTTTTCATAATCCCCACGGGCATAGGCAACATCGCTGATTGCCCGGAGCATCTTATCCTTTGCCAGCTTTTTCATAGCCTTGGCAAGATCAGCGTCCAAAGTACCACGCTTCACATAGCGGTTTATAGTATTCAGCCGCTTCTCATATATCTGTTTTATTGGATGATCGTCCGCAAGTTCTCTCTGCGTTCTGCCTTTCAGATTGCCAATCTGCCGACAGGTGCGGTGCAGCTTGTCCCCCGGCGCATATCCGCCGCAATATTTTGTATGCCTTGCGTTGGTGGTCAGGAACCATTTGCCGCAGATACGGCATTTCTTTGGTGCGTGACCGACACACAGCCCCTCAAATAAATCTGTGCGGAACATCCCTACAAAAGTCAGAAAGTGCATCCGCTTGACCAGCATCGGCACATCATAGCCGGGACGGAGCGTAGAAATATACTGCACAGAGCTATTGGATGCAGACATCCAGGCATTACCATCTGTGATGGAGAACTCCGGCGGAAAGCAGGTTCCAAACAGCTTTGCAAATCCTTCCGCTGTACGGTCTGCTTCATTGCCATCCGTTTTTTCAGCAAAATCAAGCATAGCCTTTTGATATTCTCCAAGAGAGTACGCCAGATGCCCGAAAACTGCCGTGTAGCGTTGGAGCAGCACCGCATCCGCATACATGGGGACTTCCTCAAATGGCAGTGAATTTGTCGCTGCCTTGATTGCGAACTCTACATATTTTTGTGCGTTCTCCGCTGTAAAGACCGTTTGAATCCGTTTCTGGTGCTTTGGGATGTCCATATAGGAAAACGGAGGAGTAACGCTGAGAATGTCAAGTATTGTCAGCGCAGCTTCCCTTACCATAGGAAACAATGTCGAAGCGTCTTGTGCGGCATTCAGTTGCCCCAACAGCAGATTGATTTTGTCACACTGTTCATTCATCCGGGCAAGGGTATCGGCGGATACATTCAGCGCATCACAGGCAAGGATGCCGGTCGGCAGCGTTTTATCCTCATATATGACCGTATCCTGCCAGAAATCCAGCGTCATCAATTCCTGATTCATATTC
>JAEDGE010000186.1 GCA_016297675.1 Oscillospiraceae bacterium | reverse complement strand
TCCCCCTCGCCAAGCTGAGCCAGCTTGACCGCAGTCGCCTGCGGCGTAGAATTTATACCATCATTTAAAAATTGATTTCCGTGGAATGATTTCTGTTCGTCAAATTTTATTTTAAAAACAAAAGTATTTTCAGAATAACTAATACAATTATCGTATAAATATTTCTATGCTTTTTAAAAACCACTTTACTTTTTTTGTGAATTGTGCTAATATAATAGGAGGAATTGCACATATACGGCTGTTTTTATGAAAGAAGACTGTGTATGTGCAGAAAAGGAAACTGGTTTTCATGCAGAAAGGAGTAAAAAGTGAAAAAAAACAGATGCAAAAAAATAGCTGCCCTTGCACTTTGTCTGGCAATTGGGTGTACAACAGTCGGACAACCAGTCTATGCTGCGAGTACAGGAACAGAAACATCTGCATCAGATGTGGAAATCAACTTTGCAAAGGCGTTGCAGTTGTCATTGTATTTTTATGATGCCAACAAGTGCGGTTATGGCATTACAGGCGGTAACTTGGAATGGCGGGGGGACTGTCATACGGAAGATGCAGCCGTGCCGCTGAAACCAATGGGCGAAGACTACAAGGGGACAAATTTATCACAGGAATTTATTGATGCACACCGTGATATTTTAGATCCGGATGGAGATGGTACCATTGATGTTGCAGGCGGAATGCACGATGCTGGTGACCATGTAAAATTCTGTCTGCCCGGCAGTTATGCCGCTTCTACAGTAGGTTGGGGCTATTATGAATTTCGGGATGCCTACGTGGACTCTGGTCAGCAGTGGCATGTGGAGGATATTCTTCACTGGTTCAATGACTACTACTTAAAGTGTACCTATTTTGACGAGAATGGCGATATTCTGGCATTCTGCTATCAGGTTGGCGAAGGAAACATTGACCACAACTACTGGAATGCACCAGAGTTGCAAAATGAAAGCTTACTGGACTTTGCAAGACCTGCTTATTTTGCAACCGAAGAAACACCAGCTTCGGATATGTGTGCTGGTGTGGCAGCTTCTTTGGCAGTAAATTATCTGAACTTTAAGGATACAGAACCAGAGTATGCAGAACAGTGCCTGAATACGGCAATTAAAATGTATGAATTTGCAGTGAAGACGCATTCTGAGTTGGAAGACGGTAAGACAGTAACCAGTCTGGGCTATGACGGTGGTTTCTACACATCCAGCTATGATTATGATGAGCTGGCATGGGCAGCGGTCTGGCTGTATGAGTGTACTGGAGAATATGACTATATTGATGACATCATTTCTGTAGACGAAACCGTTACTGGAGATATGGGAGCACATCCCTATACCGGTTATCTAAGACGGATCATTGAAGATACTGGAAACTGCTGGCAAAATATCTGGGTGCACTGTTGGGATACTGTATGGGGCGGCGTGTTTGCAAAGCTTGCTCCGATTACCAATACAGCAAGAGATTGGTATATTTTCCGTTGGAATCTGGAATATTGGTCTGGCATCACCCATGCAGATCCGGGGGCACCAGATGATCAACTTTGGAATCTGGCATATGATCCGCAGACACCATTTGTAGCAGATACAACGGATACGACATTCCTTGCCAAAACACCAGCAGGCTTCTCCATGCTGAACAATTATGGTTCGTGTCGGTATGATACTGCTGCACAGCTTTGTGCATTGGTTTATGCAAAGGAAACAGGTGATTTCAAGTTTGCAGATTGGGCAGAGGGGCAGATGGAATATATCATGGGAGATAATCCCATGAATCGAGCTTATATTGTGGGCTATTCTGAAAATGCTGCTTCTCATCCGCACCATCGTGCAGCACATGGCTCTAAAACATTGAACATGGATGAGCCAGCAGATCAGACACATGTACTTTGGGGGGCATTGGTTGGTGGTCCAGATGAAAAGGACTTCCACAATGACCAAACGAAGGATTATATCTATAATGAAGTGGCTGTGGACTATAACGCTGCCTTTACTGGAGCATGTGCAGGCTTATATGAGTACTATGGAAAAGAATTGGGCAACAAGCCAGTTGAAAACTTTCCACCGACAGAAGCCTCTATGAAGGGCGAAATTCAGGAAATTTACGTGGATGCCAGAGTCATGCAGGAGACCGATGCTCGATCACAAATTGAAATCTGCATTTATAATGATACTTCTTTGCCTCCACGTTATATCAGTACATTAAGTGCAAGATACTTCTTTAATATCAATGAAATGCTGGCAGCTGGACAGACCATTGATGATTTGGAGATTGAAATTTACTATGATGAGGAAAATGCAAATACCAATGGGGAAAGCTTTGCAACGATTTCTAAACCGGTGAAGTGGGATGACAATGGAAATTATTATGTAGAAATCAGCTGGGACGGCTGTGCATTCTATGGGACAAGGGTGTTCCACTTTGGTTTAATTCCAAAGATGGATGAAAATTATACGACGCATTGGGATCCAACGGATGACTATAGCCGTGATAGTTTGATTTTAGACGAGTACACCAGAACTGAAAAAATCACTGCTTATCAAGATGGCGTATTGGTTTGGGGAGAAGAGCCGGAAGGCGGTACATTCCTGCGTGGTGATGTGAATTTGGATGGTACGGTCAATTTGTCAGATATTGTTTTATTACAAAAATATCTTTGCAATAAAGCGGTACTACAAAAGAGAAATGGACAAGCTGCCGATTTGAACGAAGACAGCATGATCAATATTGTAGATGCAATGTTGCTCAAACGAATGCTGTTGTAATGCGTTAGGTTTATTTATATTTCTATTGTAAAAAAGGACGTTATTCATATGGATAACGTCCTTTTAGATTATTCTGCTTTTACCTGACAGTTGGAACAGATGGGGCAGTGCTGGCAGAGCAGATTCCGCAGGGCAGTTGCACTGCTGCTATGTACACGGGCAATTGGTACCTGATTTTTCTTTGCAGCTTTGATGGCTCCTTGTATCATTTTATGTGATACGGTGTTTGTGAATAAAATCATCAAGTCTGGGGAACCAATCTTCTTCTCCAACGGACCAGTTTCCTTTGGAAATACCTTTGCCTTACAGCCGTGTTCCTGACAGATATCTGTATACTGGCGGCTCATTCGCTCATTTCCGCCGATAATGACAACGCTCATAGAGACCTCCTTGTTATTTAAGTTAGATAAGACTAACTATAATAGAAATTGGTTATAAGCAACTAACTGCAGGATACCATATTTTCATGCGGTTGTCAAGTGTTTTTGAAAGAAATTCCGGAA